>CANGPO010000001.1 GCA_947455705.1 Actinomycetota bacterium
CCTTCACGGCCGAGACCGCAGATCAACTTGGCGCTTCCTACAACAAGATCAGTCACGATTTCGCCTATGAGATCAAGACTCAGGAAGTCACGGCCATCTTTGCTGGTCTCGCACTGGCGCTGGCCATTGCTGCGGCCGCTGCCGCTCTGGTCTGGACGCAACGCCTGATCTGAGATCAGCACGGGTCCGATATATTTCAACGGTGATGACAGACGCGCTCGTTTTACGGCAGGACTTGTCCCTTGCCCTCGAACAGCGCGTCGTGTCATTCCCGGAGGATGGCCAAGCTCTCATAGCCATTGAATTCGCCGGAGTATGCGGTTCAGATCTGCACGTCCTCGCCACTGGTGATTGGGTAACGACGTGGCCCGCGGTGCTCGGCCACGAAATCATCGGCATTGTCGAACAATGTCCCGGCGGTGAGTTCACCCCCGGTGATCGTGTCGTCGTCGACTCCCGCGTACCGTGCGGCGAATGCATCGGTTGTGGACGATCTGCCAACCTCTGCGAGAACCTAGCGTGGGTCGGCGAGATCGTTCCCGGCGGCTATCAGAGATACGCCGTCCTTGACGTGCGTCTCCTGCACCGTTGCTCCGAAGACCTTGATCCACATGTTGGCGTGTTGGCAGAACCGCTTGCCGTTGCCATGCACGGGGTGAACCGATTAAGCGAAATCCCCGAATCCGTTTTGATCCTGGGATACGGACCCATTGGGGCACTTGTCCATGCAGAGCTCGAGCAGCGAAGTCCCGGTTCTCGAATCGCGGTTCGAGAACCGCACAGCGGCCGTAGAAAACTGGCCTCATCTTTTGGCGCTATACCGACCTCGAATGACACGCGCTGGCCACTGGTGATCGATGCCGCCGGCTACTCAACATCACTTGCCGACGCAATCGAACTCACCCGTCATGGCGGCGAAATCCTGGCAATTGCCATCCCGCATACTCCCGTCGAGATCGATGCACAGGCATTAGTTGAGCGATCGATCAGGTTGGTTGGCAGCGTCGGCTTCGACGATGAGTTGCCACATGCGATCGACCGGTTGGCCAGCAACCCGGACCGGTACCGCCCGTTGATCAGCGAGATGGTGTCTCTGTCCCGAGCCGCACATCGGTTACCCACCCTGACCAGCGATCAGTCGGCCGGCAAGGTCGTGATTTCACTAGCCCCTGAAATTGCCGACGGAATGCGCGCATAGACAAAAACCGACAGAGTAGTAATGACAGTTGACCCAGATGATTGGAAACACCATGTCCGTAACGAACCCCATCCGCGTCATCGGCACGTGGGAAGACATGTCCGCCGATGAGCGCGACAGGTCAGTATCGCGGGGCATGGACAGCATCTTTGATCCTGCACTTCAGGTGAGTATTCAATCTCTCATCGAACAGGTTCGCCTTGAGGGCGATGCCGCGGTGATTCGCGCGCTCAAGGATTTTGACAAGGTCGACATCGGCACAAAGAGCCTGCGCGTCAGCGACGAGGAATACGATGCGGCGCGCGCTTGGATCAGCGATGACCTCCTCGAGGCCATCCGCGATGCCATCGATCACGTTCGTCGGTTCAACGAAAACCTCACCGCACGTGGTGACTGGAGCTTCGAATCAGAGCCAGGGCTGATCGTCGGTGAAAAGATCAGCCCGATCGCCAGTGCCGGACTTTTCGTTCCAAGCGGCAAGGGCTCGTACCCGTCGGTTGCTGTTCAACTCGCAACCCCAGCCGTTGTAGCCGGAGTGCCCCACATCGCAATTGTCGTCCCACCGGTTCCCGGCACAGACGGTGTCGTCGATCCCGCCGTACTCGTTGTCGCCCAAGAACTAGGCCTGCAGGGTCACGTGTACCGAGTCAATGGCCCGGCCGGTATCGCTGCTCTCGCATTTGGCACCGAGACGATCCCCAAGGTTCGCAAGGTTGTTGGTCCTGGCAGCCCCGCGGTGGCATGTGCCCAGATCGAGGTTCAGCGCTACGGAACCGTCACGAACATGCTGCTTGGTCCAAGCGAGAGCCTGATCATCGCTGACGACTCTGCCGATCCCCGCCTGCTCGCAGCGGATCTTCTCAACGAGGCCGAGCACGGCCCAGACTCATCCAGCATTCTGGTGACGCCCAGCGAAGCCGTACTGGCTGCGGCTCAGGCTGAGGTCTCACGTCAGGTGGAACTCCTTCCCGAACCACGTCGCACCTACGCGCTCACCTCACTCGGTGTTAACGGTGGAGCATTCATCACCCGCTCGATGGAGGCAGCAACCGATGTTGCCAATGCCTACGCACCGGAGCACATGCAGATTGCCGTATCCGATCCCGACTACGTACTCTCGCGCCTGTTCGACGCCGGTGAAATTCTCATTGGCCAGAACACAACAATCTCGATGGGCAACTTCATCATTGGCTGCCCGGCTTCACTACCGACCAGTGGGTTCGCAAAGGTCAGTAGCGGAATCACCGCTGACGCATTCCTGAAGAAGACCGCCGTCGCACAGTCTGATCTCACCGCTCTCAAGCGGATGAGCAAGAACGTGTTGGCATTTACAGCACACGAAGGCTTCCCTGCCCACGGCGCCGCTGTCTCTGCACGACTTGAATCAGATAGCTGAGCATGGCCGCCGCATCTGATATTCGTGCCGCGGTAGTTGCGGGTCGACTATCAGATGCGGCCGACCTGACTCGCCCACTCGTCGAAGCCCTCACCGGCAAGGGTGTCCAGTCGATCACATTCACATCAGATGCATATGCACTGAATTCCGTGAGTGGCCGGGTCACTCAGAACGACGGGACTGAACTGTTCTTCAAGTTCCATGTCGAAGATGGTGAGCAGGACAACGTCGGAGAGTACTACCGCGCCAGCATCCTTGACGACGCCGGACTTCCCGTCGAAGTGCCTGTCGCGATCAGCGCAGAGCCTGGCCAACAGTTCGTTCTCTACGAGATCCGCAATGAGCCACGAATGGTCGACGTATGCCTCGACCTTGAACGATCGATGGGACCTGACGCCTGCCTTCCTCAGGCGATCGACACAGCGCGTCACGATCTCGACCATCGGATTGGCGAGGTGCTCGTCGAGACCCTGCATAGCGATACGGCGGGTTCCCATTCGTCATTGCACCAACTCTTTCATCACCGCCTGACTGATTCTGACGGAGTATTTCCAGGTGGCCGTTACGCCTCGTGGTACCTGAACGATGCGACGTTTAACGAAGTAGCCGAGGCGCGCTGGACGATCAACGGCACGTCATACGCGAACACTCTTGCCGAACTTGTCGAGCAAGCTCGTGAACTGATGGACCCGCATACGTTTGCCGACCAACCCGTCGTAACAGCGCATGGTGATGACCACCACGGCAACGTGTGGGTGATCGATTCCGACGGTGCGCCGTCGCTACGACTTTTCGATCCAGCCTTCGCCGGCACGGACGTCCCTGCCCTACTCGCGTTGGTCAAACCCACATTCCATAACGTGTTCGCACATCCGTACTGGATCTATCACCCTAGCGAGGTTTCACTCAACGATGTAACGCTGTCTCGTGACCGTGGCGCGATCACTCTTGTCGACACCTTGACGCTAAGCCCAATGCGCCAGCAAATCCTCGACAGCATCGCTCAGGAAGCGTGGCTACCACTGTTGCGCGCCATGAAGGAACGGGGATTGCTCCCGTCGAATTGGCGAGCGATCGTCCGCAGTGCACTGTTCTTATGCCCCTTCCTCGTCACGAATCTGGTCGCACCGAATCGTCCCGAGTCGCTGCGTACGATTGGCCTCGGTCACGCACTCGCGACGGGTAGCGAGCCGCGGAATGGTAGTGATCCGCTGACAGAGATGCTCAATTGGTTGGAAGGGCAGGTGCGCTGATGAATCTCGATGAACTTCGCGCCACCCTGCAGATCAAGCCAATGTCGTTGAACCACAACGAACGAGTTCTCGCACGCGCCTACAGCATCGACGATCTCAGGCGTGCCGCCAAACGCACCCTCCCCCGGTCCGTTTTCGACTACGTCGAAGGCGGATCCGACGAGGAAACGACGCTGCGCGAAAATCGTGCCGCCTTCCAAAGTCGGCAACTACACCCGCGAACATTGAACGATGTGTCAACGGTGTCCATCGAGTCAAAACTGTTTGGCCGCAACCTCCCTGCCCCTATTGGCTTCTCCCCCACCGGCTACACCAGGATGATGAATCCCGAAGGTGAAGTTGCCGTCGCTCGCTCGGCAGCCCGCAATGACATCCCCTACGCACTCTCCACGGTTGGAACAACAACGATCGAGGATGTTGCTGCAACGGGCCTCAACCAGTTGTGGATGCAGATCTACCTTCTTAAGGACCGCGACCTCACGTGGGCACTCTTTGATCGCGCACATGCCGCAGGGGTAGAGGTTCTCGAGTTCTCCATTGACACGGCGATTGGCGCCCGGCGCCTGCGCGATCTGCGCAATGGACTCACCATTCCGCCTAGCCTGTCGCCTGCCACGATCGTCGACATTGGTATGCACCCGCGGTACTGGACCTCGATGGTTCGCGCTCCCGGCATGAAGTTTGCCAATCTCGCCGACCCTGACAAGCCCGGCCAAACTGTTGCCGATATCAATGCCCAATTCGATTCATCACTCACGTGGAGCGACCTAGGAGACATCCGCTCACGTTGGCCAGGCAAGCTCTTGGTCAAGGGCCCGATCAACCCAGATGATGCGCAGCGAGCGATCGATGCCGGCGCTGACGGAGTGCATCTGTCGAACCATGGCGGTCGACAACTCGATCGTTGCGTTCCCGCGATAGATCTTGTGGCACCCGTGCGCGCACAGCTCGGCGCCGAGCCCACGATCGTCGTCGACTCGGGGATTCGGCACGGTATGGACATTGCGATCGCGATTGCCGAGGGTGCCGATCTGGCCACAGTCGGGCGTCCATATCTCTACGGCCTCGCCGCCGCTGGCGAACAGGGTGTGGATGCGGTGTACGAGATTCTTACCGCTGAACTTCGTCGCACTCTGCAACTACTTGGGTGTAGCTCGCTCGCTGAACTACGTGCCAATGCATCCGAACTGATCACCAGGAAGCAGTCATGACTGACCGTCGCCGCATCATCATCACCGGAGCCACGAGCGGAATCGGATTCGCGGTCGCACAGCGGCTAGCGAAGACCGACGATGTCTGGATCATGGGCTCACGCACCGAGACGACCGCTGATGCTCAGGCTCGCCTCGAGTCAGCTGGCCTACGGATCGCCGGTGCCAGCGGAGTCGATGCCGCCAATGAGGCAGCCGTCAATGCAGCCGTGGATTTGGCCGCAGCGACAATGGGTGGCCTTGACGGCATTTTCATCAATGCGGGCATGGACGGACAAGCTGTTCCCTCAACCGACTTAGAAGTCGAAGGCTTTCGTCGGCTGTTGGACGTCAATGTGCTCGGGCCGTTCATCGTGGCCAAGGCGGCCGTCCGTCACCTGACGAGGCCCGGCACGATCGTGTTCAATTCATCAGCCAATGCAGTCAGGCCAGAAGCTCATTTCCTTGACTACAACGCCAGTAAGGCCGCCGTCGCCAGCATGGCTCAGACCATGGCGCTGGAACTCAGCTCAGAGGGCATCAGCGTGATTTCGTTGGCCCCCGGCTACTTCCCGACGCGCATGACCGAGGCCTACCTCAACGATCCCGAGATTGCCGAGGAGCTCATGGGCCTGATCCCGGCCAAGCGCTTCGGCACACTGACAGAGATTGGCGAGGTGGTTGATTTCCTCCTCTCACCGGCAGCCCGGTTCATGACTGGCAGCATGGTCAATCTCGATGGCGGACGGAGCATCTGAGCTCTGGTCCACACCTAGGAAGCACGCTTCCATGGCGGTATCGTCTGCTGTACACCGATGAAGGGATGTTCGACGTGACCACCGTTAGTTTTACTCGGATGGCCGATGGCACCAAGGCCGACTACGAATTGCTTGAGCATTCTGAGGATCGGTTTGCCGCCGGACTCGTTGACCGCCTTCTTAGCGCGCTGCGCGGCCTCGGTGACGGTATCGATGGCTACAAAGTGAGCCGCCTCGAACACAGTATTCAGTCAGCAACGCGCGCGTATCGCGATGGACGCGATAACGAGTACGTCGTGGCAATGCTGATGCACGATGTCGGCGATGGCCTTGCACCGTGGTCCCACAGCGAAATGGCTGCGTCAATCCTGCGCCCGTTCGTTCGTCCTGAACTTCACTGGATCGTCAAGCATCACGGACTCTTCCAGCTTTACTACTACGGTCACTTCGTGGGCGAAGACCGCAATGCTCGCGACCGTTTCAAAGACCACGAGTACTACGACGCATGTATCGAGTTCTGCGATAAGTACGATCAAGAATCCTTCGACCCGGAGTACGACTCGCTCCCCCTGGACTTCTTTGAGCCAATGCTGCGTGAAGTTTTCGCCGAGCCGCGCTACCTTCCCGGCCACAGTGCCACCAGCGTGGGTTAACACCTCAATCGAGGTCTGCAAGATTTTTCAGCCCCCACATGGGCTGATCTCAGCGTGCGCATAAGTCGGTGGCAGACAGTGATGAAAGACGAACCGCTCTTCGCAGTTCGTAGTTCGCATCACTGATGCATAAACCGAAAGGACGACATCATGACTGACGACATCCGTCCCGGCTTCGAGCCGCCCGCCTTCCACGTCGCCCCCGCGGCAACACATGACGAGCCAGCCACTACGAAGTCCTCAAAGTCAGCACGTAATCGCAATGGACTCTTGGTCGCAAGTGCGGTTGGTATTGCCGCTGTCGGCTTTGCTGGCACAGCATTTGCGGCAAATGCCGCGCCCACACCAACGCCAACATCACCAAGTTCGTCGAGCACCATCGACGGTCAAGCACCCGCACAGGGCCCCGACGGCGATAACGACGGTCCTGGCATGGGCGCTCAAGGTGGACCGGGTCAAGGACCACAGGGTGGACCGGGTGGTGGACCTGATGGCGGGCCCGGCGGTGGCTGGGGTCGACACGGCGGCGGGATGCGAGGCCCGGGCATGGGTCCTGGCATCCACGGCACGTTTGTAACTCCAGACAAAGCCGGCACCGGCTACCAAACCATCGATACGCAAAAGGGATCCGTCACCGATGTCAGTCCAACGTCGATCACGGTGAAGAGCAAGGACGGCTTCACCAAGACCTACGTCGTCACATCTACAACGGATGTCAACGGCAAGGCTGGCGATATTGCGACAGTGAAGACCGGTGACGACGTAGCAATTCTCGGTATCGAGAGTGGTAGCGATGTCAACGCTCAACAGATCTTTGACGGCAAGAACTTTAAGCCAGGCGATAACGGCAAGCCCGGCACCAACGGTAAGGCTGACCACAACTGGCAGCCAGGTCAGAACGGTAACAACCCACCCGCACCGAACGGATCCACTGGTGCAAGTGGCGGCGGCCCCGCGGCCTCACCCAGCACTAGCGGCTGACAGGACGCTACCTCCTCGACATACCGATGCCCTCGTCCATCAGGACGGGGGCATCGGTATGTTGTGTCGACGTGGGCCGTCGTCGGTCAGAGATACAAACCGGTCGACTCGGCTGACACGCGATCGGCAGCAACGGCATGGACGTCGCGTTCACGCATGAGTACGTACTCCTTGCTGTGCAGTTCAACTTCGGGATGCGACTCAGGATCGAACAACACCTGATCGCCCATCTCGATGGTTCGGACGTTAGGTCCGATCGCGACGACACGAGCCCATGAAAGCCGCTTACCCACCTGCGCGGTTGCAGGGATCAGGATTCCACCGGTTGATCGTCGATCTCCGTCCACACCATCGACGCGAACAAGAATGCGATCATGCAGGAGTTTGATCGGAACAGAGCCATCTGACAGCGGCGACGTATCGGGGGCACTCACGCAGATGAGGTTACGCCCTGCACTGGACGCATCCCACAAGAGGCCTACGCACAGATCCGAAGGAGTGACGAACTAGCCGCGACGACGGCGCGAAAGAGCGCGTAATGCGATCAAACCAACGACAGCAGCAGTCGCGATGGCAACCCGCTCCGGGCGGACGCCACCGTACTCATCGACGAAAACACCCTTGGCCGAGGTGACACCGCGATCCACAACATTCGACGGCTTGACGTAGTCCTGAAAATCGTCGAGACGCGAGGCCAGACGATTACGAACCGCGTCGATCTCGGACTCGATATCAGCCGCTGAGCGACGTGGTTCGACGACCACCGGCTCAAGGGCCGAAGCCGCCGAGGACTGGACTTTGGTCACTGCAGAAGAGTTCGTCAGATCGCTCACACCTAGAGACTACGCCGCCGAGCTGATTCACGCACTCACGTGGTCGACATCTGCCAGATCAAGGTCCTCATCGAGGGTCTTTTCCATGCCACGTTGCAGCTCGGACTCGAGTTCGGGACTTACCGCCATCATGCCGGCTTCCCACTTCTCCTCGATGTGTCCAAACTTCCACACCATCAACGCGATGATCCACGACAAGATGAAGACGCCAACGATCACGAAGCCGACCCGATTGAGATCGAGACCACCAATCCATGCAAGTGGACCTTCGGTGATACCGAAGCGGTCGGTGATGATCGAGATGATTTCAATACCGCCGATAACCAGCGCGACAAAGACACTCAGCGCCGTGACCGTGATGTTGTAGTAGACCTTGCGGACTGGCTTGGAGAACGCCCAGCCGTAGGCGAAGTTCATAAAGCAGCCATCGATCGTGTCGAGCAAGCTCATGCCGGCAGCAAACAGAATCGGCAACGTCAGGATTGCGTACCACGGCAATGCGAACGCAGCAGCGCCTCCGGCGATCACCAATAGGCCAACCTCCGTGGCCGTATCGAAGCCGAGACCGAAGAGCAGTCCGATCGGGTACATCTGCCACGGCGCGGTCAGCTTCTTGGTGACCTTGGCAAGAATTCGATTGATAAGTCCGCGGTTGTTCAGATGCTCTTCGAGTTCGAGTTCGTTGTACTCGCCCTGACGCATTCCCCTGAAGACACCCAGAATCTGGCGAAGCACGATGAGGTTCAATAGGCCGATCAACAGCAGGAAGACACCGGAGACCAGCGTTCCAATGAGACCCGTCAGCGTGTGCAGCGTGGAGGTTTCGTTCTGTACCTGGCCGGCCAACGCGCGCACTCCGAAGGAGAGCAGCAGGCACAGACCGAAAACGACGGACGAGTGACCGAGCGAGAACCAAAATCCAGTTGAGAGTGGTCGCTTGCCGTCGGCCATCAACTTACGGGTCGTGTTATCAATGGCAGCGATGTGATCAGCGTCGAATGCGTGGCGCATTCCCAGCGTGTAGGCGGTAACGCCAATGCCCACACCAAATACCTGTGTGGCTGACACGTGGTAATTGTGTGGAGCGATCATGAACAACATCACACCCCAACCCACGACGTGCAGCAGGACGACGAACGAACCCATGCTGATCAGCGACACCCACTCACGCGGGGTCAAAGATTGCTTGATCTTGGCCCAACGCGACTGACCGGTCGTCTCGACCATCAGAGCACTTGCCATGTCCGTCCCCTATCACTTCCATCGCGCGTTGATCGCACAACATCCTTATTGCGAATCTATTGCAAATACGACGGTCGCGCATCTTGACGCACTCGAACACCCCCAAACGGTCATGACTAACATCAGAATGACTATCCCGTGTTCGGAAAGGACTTCCCATGGATGCAACTCGCCTCATTACCGGTGATCTGGCACCCGCACTCGATCTACTTGATGACGCCGGTGACACGCACACCTGGAAGAAGCACGCCGGCGAACGGGTCATCCTTTACGCGTACCCCGCCGCGATGACACCTGGCTGCACTAAGCAGGCCTGCGACTTCCGCGATTCACTCGATGCTCTGAACGCAGCTGGTGTCAAAGTCTTGGGACTATCCCCTGACTCCACGGCCAAGCTCGCGAAGTTCGTCGAGCGAGATGCGCTCACCTTTCCCTTGCTGTCCGACCCGGACAAAGCATTTCTCACCGCGCTTGGCGCGTACGGCGAGAAGCAGTTGTATGGCAAGACCGTGACCGGTGTGATCCGATCGACCTTCGTCATCAACGTCGACCAACAAGGTAAAGCCGTGATCGAGCACGCCTTCTACAACGTCAAGGCCACTGGTCACGTTGCGAAGTTGCGTAAAGATTTGGACCTCTAGAGATCACCGCAACTCGATGTCGGTACTACCGGCCTCGAGCCTTGCGCGCCGCGCGAACGAATGCAGCAGCACCGAGCACGGCGACGGTTGCACCCGCAGCGGAGGCACCAGCAACAGCCGCGTCACGACCACCAATCCGTCGCCCAACCAGTGCTCGAGCGCTACGGACCTCTTCAACGAGAACGCGAACATTTGTCTCGTTGTCGAACATCGGGCGCCAACCCGCCGCGCGCAATTGTGCAGATGACACCACCAGAGGGTGCATCACATACGCCAATTCACTTGCTGGCACAGGCGTTAAGCCAAGGCGGTGCAATCGCTCCGCAGTTGCCATCGCCACGGCTAAGGGAAGTTCGACTCGCTTCATCCCTGTCAACTCTTCGACCCTCGACTGCGTCAAGAAGCCATCACTCGCACAGGTGACCGTTCCAGACACCTTGCCAAGGGCAGCGAACTCTAGGGCAGCGCATAGATCGTGAACATGACAGAACTGCCACGCAGGTGAGGTATCTCGAATCGCCAGCAGCAGCGGTGCGGCAAAGTGGCGCGTGACCAACGTGTCAACACCCGGTCCGATGAGCGCTGCTGGTCTGACGACCACGACCTCCAACCCTGGATGCACTCGTCGCGCATCTTCGGCGATCCGTTCGATCTCAAGCAGGTCGGCCTGAATACCTTCCGGTGATGCCATCACGGGTGCATCTTCGGCCAGCGGGATCGGATTGTCTGGCAATGCTCCAAACACCGATGCGCTCGTCACCAGCACCACACGACCCACACCCGCTGCGGCCGCTGCGGTCACGACCGTCTGCGTGCCACGCACGTTAAGCGCTGTCCGTTCCGACGCGGGAGTTTCCAATGACCAGTCGACAGCAAGATGAATTAGTGCATCCACACCATTGAGCCGCTTGGCCAGGGATGGATCCCGAACATCTCCGATCCGCCACGTGACGCCTTGCGCCTCACCGCGTTTTACGTCGATCGCGACGATTTTGCCGATCTGCGGCCCCGGCGCAGAAAGCGGTTGGCTGGCAGGGTCGAACACCGCGACAGAGGTTGCCGGATCACCTATCTCCGGCCGGTCGAGCCATTGATCAAGGAGAACTTGACCAATGGCTCCCGCAGCGCCGGTAATGGCCACGGTGATCCCCGATTTGCGCGGCGAACGAGCACGCGGCGGGGCAACGTTCGCCGCCGGCGTACTTATGTCGCCCACTTCGGAATTCACCGAGGGTCTCCCGTCGTTACCGTTGAGACTAGAAAAGCGCGTCGGACACCATCCTGCCGTAGCGCAACCTCGAAAGGACACGCAGATGAGTGGCAATTTTCCATTCGGCTTCTCCAGCGCAAGCGGTGACGACGAATCTGGCGGTGGCAATCCGTTCGGTGGTTTCGACGCGGCCAACTTCGACCCAAACAATGTCGACATGAGTCAGATTGGCGCCGCTCTGCAGCAATTGGGGCAGATGCTGCAATCCGGCGGGAGCGACCCGTCCCCGGTGAATTGGGAATTGGCCCGCGACACGGCGCGCAAGATCGTCGCCGCCGAAGGTGACCCATCCCTGACGTCGATCGAGAAGCGCGAGGTCGAACAAGCCCTCGACTTGGCCAGCCTCTGGCTCGATCCAGCGACCTCATTCCCCGCAACCGGATCCGGTGGCGGAGCGTGGAGCCGAAGCGAATGGATCGAAAACACTCTCGGATCCTGGCGCAGCATCGTCGAACCGGTTGCTGAAAAAGTGAATGGTTCGATGACTGATCTCATGCCTACCGACGGCATTCCCGAAGGCTTACCACCTGAACTCATGCAGACGATGTCTGGCCTGTTTGGGATGGCCAAGCAGATGAGCTCGATGATGTTTGGTGGACAGCTCGGTCAGGGTTTGGGCGTGCTGTCCGGTGAGGTGATGGGAGCGGCCGATGTTGGCATTCCGCTCACCAGCGACGGCCGTGCTGCACTACTCCCCCGCAACATCACCACGTTCGGCCAGGATCTTGGCGTAGATATCGAGCAGGTGCGCCTCTACGTTGCCCTGCGCGAAATGGCTGCCCAACGATTGTTCGTTCACGTGCCGTGGTTGAGATCGCAGCTGACCGCCGCCGTAGAGGCTTATGCCGCCGGCATCCATGTCGATCGCACCCGCATCGAAGAGTTGTCCCGCGATATCGATCCCAGCAATCCGGAATCCATCCAGGACATGCTCTCCTCCGGCGTGTTCGTACCCGAAGACAGCCCCGAGCAGGTCGCCGCTCTAGCCCGCCTGGAGACGCTCCTGGCACTTGTCGAAGGCTGGATCGACGATGTCGTTACCCAAGCGGCCACCGGACGTCTGCCCGGCGTTGACATGCTTGGTGAGGCAATGCGTCGTCGTCGGGCCACCGGCGGCCCGGCAGAACGCACATTCGCAACTCTCGTCGGCCTCGAGTTACGGCCACGTCGACTTCGCGAGGCGTCCGCGCTCTGGTCGTCGATTCGTGAAGCCCGCGGAACGCAGGCTCGAGACGAAGTCTGGGCCCACCCGGATCTGCTGCCTACAAGCGATGATCTCGACGGAGACGAAGCGATAGAAGCATTCGTGCGACGCAGTGCGCCACTTGACCTTTCCGGTCTCGATGATTTGCCGCAAGCACCCGTCGAAGGTGACGACGCATCGTCAGGTGGCTCGTCAGAATGACGCTTGCCACACAGGCTCGCGGAGTTCTCATGTCGTGGACCCCGGCCGATTCCGCTCAACAGCAACTTCGCGATGAGTACGTGGCACATATCGACAGTTTTGATGATGCGATGTACCGCAGTTGTGTACCCGGCCACCTGACCGCAAGCACCCTGATTCTTGATCACGCCAAAGAGCAGGTGCTGCTCACCTTGCATCCCAAGGTTGGATTGTGGCTACAGATGGGTGGCCACTGCGAAGAGCCGGATGCATCACTGCAGGATGCTGCCGCACGAGAAGCTCGAGAAGAAAGTGGGATCGCCGACCTCGTGCTCAGTGATGCCCCCATTCGTCTCGATCGACATCGGGTTGGATGTCATGGCGGTTCATGGCATCTCGACGTTCAATACGTCGCTATCGCGCCACCGGGCGCCCGTGAAGAGATCAGCGACGAGTCCCTCGACCTAGCGTGGTTTGCGGTTGATGGCCTGCCCGATCTGACTGACGACGCACTGCGAGCCCTCGTCGTCGCGGCGTTGGGCTAGGTCGAATACCTGCCCGTCCAGTGCGATGGCCCTACCAGAGCGTGTCGTTCTGACGAGGACGCATCCGACGCAATCTCGAGCCCGGTGACGGGCGCTTGGGTCGGGTTGGTTGAGCCGGTGGATTGAGTAGCACCTCGTCGGCAGAGACCGCAGGTAACGCTGGTGTCGCTTCGTCGGCGTCACCGTCGCCGGGCTCATCGCTCTGCCGCACCGGACCTTGGTGCGTACCGAAGTCAACCCCAGCAAGAAACGCTCGAGCTTCGACGATTCGGTCGTACCGCTGCATGAGCGCCTCAAAGTCGGCCCCGTGACCTTCGACGAGCAGATGAATCAGTTCATGAACAAGCACGTAGTCAACGACGTACTCCGGCATACCCTGCATGCGATGCGAGAGGCGAATCGTTCGATCAAGAGGGGTACATGAACCCCACCGACGATTCTGGTTCGTTACCCACCGCACCGACGCAGGAACGGCTGTTCCCTCTAGGTACTTCTTGTTCAGTACATCCGCGCGTGCATGTAACTGTGCATCCGATGGGCGGGCTTTACGCTCTCTGGCCTCAAGCCGACCGAGCAACTCATAGACGATCGGCGTGATGTCAGCTCTGGCCATGCGGTGAGGTACAACCACAATGGTCAGACCCGCTTCGCGATACGCCGTAACACTGCGGCGCCGTCGGGTGCTACGGCGCACCTCCACGTCGGCCGGCAGGCCAGGGATCTGAACGACTACGTGTGACATTGCGGTGAACGTAGCGCGAATTGGGGAGCCCGAGAAACCCGGTACCCAAGAAAAGCGGAAATTGGGCACAACTATTTTCTGTCCACAACCGGTGCATGACGATGCTGCACGTCAATGCCCCTTCGCCCGCCACGTACACAGGTCCGTCCTCAGTGCATCCACCGGTCATCCACAGCAACGCGCCGCGTGATCCCCAAGTGATCCCCAGCTTCATCCACAGGCGGGTTCACCAAGTCGTTGACCTGCGTTCACCGCGGCCATAAGTTTCTCAACGACAGGGCCCTTGGGATAACAGGTCAGTGTCCGCAAGGGGAAGGCGGATACCGACTGAGCGACCTGAGGGCCCTGACTCATTCTCGCGCTCGGCCCCCGGATTGGGCCCCGAGCACGGCCCATCAGCCACCCCACATCAACCTCAGACCATCAGCATTCGACGGGCGCGGGGTTTGGCTCTCGGCGAACCGCTTCGACAGGATGCCGAATTTACGTCCCTAATGTCCTATATATACCTATATCTTTACGGGCCGTGAGCGCGAAACGACGCGAGCCTGCGCACTGTACGGCGCGGGGTCGCGTAATGTCTGAATACGTCAGGTCACCTCGGTGGCCGGTGCTCGCAGGTGCGGTCCACCACGGTCCGCCCCCGGTGAGTCAGAACCCTGCACGGGAACCGACTAACGAGCACATATCAACACCCAAGGAGGAAACCATGGCAGACGAGAGCTACACAGGAACGGCGTACTGCGTGAAGTGCAAGGAAAAGCGCGACTTCACCGGCGTTGTTGTCGAGAAGAACGGACGTCGCATGGCCCAGGGCATTTGCCCGGTCTGCAACACCAAGGTCAACCGAATTCTTGGCAAGGCCTCTTAATTCGGTAAGACGACTACCACGAACGGCGCCCATTTCTTGCAAAGGGGCGCCGTTCGCTATGTCGCTGGGAAGACAGCCCAACGTCGGTTGAGCCTGTTGCCGTGTGACGCTGAGCGTCCGGTGAACTTACCCGTGCAAGTTCTTCATTTCGTCTAAGAAGTTCATGAATCGCAATAGTTTTGCCGCCTACAACCCGAGATGCTGGCAACGAGCCCGGTAGATCTCTAATGTGATGCCACGTGACCGAGATCAATTCTGGCGACATTCGCATCGCAGGTGGCGTACATCGCCCCGCCGCCGACTCCCTCGGGATCACGTTACGCACCTCTGACTCAACAGATGCTGAAATCACCGCCACGGTGCTCACCGCAGTCGACGCACAGTTAGAAAATGCGATTGAGTTCCTCGGGCACCTGGTAGCAATTCCCAGCATGGGTGGGACAGAAGCTGAGGCTGAGATTCAACATGTTCTCGCCGAGATCCTGCACTCTGATGGCTTTGATGTTGACCTCTGGGCGATGGACCTCGATGAGCTCACCAGCCAACCCGATTTCCCCGGTATGGAAGTTGACCGTCGCGAAGCCTTCGGACTGGTTGCCACTCTCCCCGGGAACGCACCGGAACTCGGCCTGTCACTGCTAGTCGACGGCCACGTAGACGTCGTGCCGCCCGGTGATCGATCTGCGTGGACATCTGACCCGTTCACCCTTCGCCGTGATCAACGCAACGGAGTCGAGGCACTATTCGGACGTGGATCCTGCGACATGAAGGGTGGGCTCGTTGCGTCGATCATGGCGGCCCGCGCACTGTCATCGGTTGGCGTCAAACTTGCCGGGGATCTACTGATCGCCCCCGTCATCGGAGAAGAAGACGGTGGCCTAGGTACCTATGAACTCATGCGTCGCGGGATCGTGGCCGATGCATGCGTGATCCCAGAGCCGACTGATTTGGACATCATTCCGGCCAACGGTGGTGCGCTCACATTCCGGTTGCGCATCCCTGGCCAAGCGACGCATGCATCACGTCGCACCGAAGGTGTTAGCGCGATTGAAAAGTTCACGGCGTTATTGCCTGTGCTTGAAGCACTTGAGACGCGACGAAATGTTGACGTTGATCCGCTGATGTCCCGCTGGCCAATCGCGTACCCGCTGTCGATCGGTACTGTGCAGGCTGGCGACTGGGCCAGCACCGTACCTGATCTCCTGATCGCCGAGGGACGCTATGGCGTAGCACTGGGCGAGGATCCGATGAGCGCACGTATCGAATTGGAAAACGCTATCGCCGAGGCGAATTCAGCGGACACATTCCTGCAATCGCATCCCATCACCGTCGAATGGTGGGGTGGGCAGTTCAGCTCCGGCCGAAGCCAAGACGATCACCTCATCGATCTCACCCGCCGCGCCCACTACGCCGCCGCACCACAACGTCGCCACCAACAGGTGTACGGCGCGCCCTACGGGAGCGATCTGCGATTCATTTCACCCAAGATGCCGGTGCTCCAATACGGACCTGGTGATGCTAGCGCCGCTCATGCACCAGATGAGTTCATCGAGGTTGAGAGCCTGCTCACCAGCATGCGCACCATGGCATTGATGTATCTCGAGCACTGCCACATCCTGTAGCTCACCCACGACATATCCCTGGCAACGCCAGTCTTCTGGACGGATCGCGTAGCAGATTCGACCTGTGGATCGTGCAGATCATAAACAGCTGCCGAGGATGATCCTGATCGACATGAGTCACGCACTTCCACGACCTCGGGCAAACCATCCCTTCCTGCGCCGCGGGAGCACAACCTTGCAAATCGGATTGGACCGCCAGTCTGCTGCTGTTCTCAATGGGATGAGCGATGCAGCGATCAGAGCCCTTGTCCGTCTTGACGGTTCTGTATCTCGGGGTGAATTGATCAACGCGATACCGGAACTCGAGAACATCTTGAACGCGTTGGAACGACTTGGGCTGATCGAAGATTCACCATCATCAGGCACCCTTTCACGGACGCGCAGTGATCGGCTTGCTCAGGAGCGTCAAGCTCTCGCTGCGGCACACGGATCGGGATGGGCTGCCGACGAGATCCTGGCGCGCAGATCACAGCGGGTCATCGGCGTGCGAGGTCATGATCGCGTCGCAGCACATATTGCCGTTGGTTTGGCTAGCGCCGGAGTTGGCACCGTAGGCGTTGTTGGCCCTGACCGGATCACCACCATCAGTGATATCACCCCCGTCGGCCCATTCGAACCTGACGTGAGTTGGGTTGAACACGTCGCAGAAGCAGTGCGACGCCAGGGTGCCCACGCAACCTTGATCGGTTCTCAGCGTCCAGATGTGGTCGTCATCGCTCAATCAGCCGATGTGCAGCCACCGTGGACTGACCCAGAACTCGCACACGACCTTATCTCCGACGATATTGCCCATTACCCGATCGCTGTCAGCGGGTCTGCAGCCAAGATCGGTCCGATGATCATCCCTGGGCGTACCCCGTGCCTCGACTGTCTTGATCTTCGCGAAAGCGACCAAGACGGGGCTTGGCCGGCCCTTGTTGATCAGATCCGCCTGCGTCACCACCACACCCGGGCTCAAGATGGTGCACTTGCCGCCGCAAGCGCCGCGATGGCCGTACGTGAGATCCTCAGCTTCCTCGATAATCCCGAGCCGTACCTCAATGGCACTAATACCTTCTCCTACAACGAGTTACAAGACTCAGATCTCATCCCAACCCCCATCACGGTCGTCCCCCACCCGCTTTGCGGGTGCGGGTGGGGCCACTTATCCGCACAATAGAGATATGACAGACCTGCCACGTCGCGCTTTTACCCGCGGGGCCAAACTTGCTGCACTGCCCTTGGGCTACGCAGGACGCACCGCTATGGGCGTTGGTAAGCGAGTTGGTGGCAAACCAGCCGAGGCTGTCGCACTCGAGATCCAGCAGCGCACCGCCGAACAGGTGTTTAAAACCTTGGGTGAACTCAAGGGTGGTGCGATGAAGTTTGGTCAGGCGATGAGCATTTTCGAGGTCGCGCTGCCCGATGAGTTGCTTGGCCCATATCGAGCCACCCTCACCAAGCTGCAAGATGCTGCACCCCCGCTACCCGCCGAGACCGTCCACGCCGTACTGGCCGAGGCACTCGGTGACGATTGGCGCGACCGTTTCACGGAGTTCGACGATAAGCCGGCTGCGGCCGCATCAATTGGCCAAGTGCACAAGGCAATCTGGCACGACGGACGAGACGTTGCAGTCAAGATTCAGTACCCAGGTGCAGGTAAGGCCCTGATGGGTGACCTTAATCAGGTCTCGCGCATGGCCACTATGTTCGCCGGCATATCCCCCGGACTCGATATCAAGCCACTTCTGGCAGAGCTCAAGGAGCGGGCCGCAGAAGAACTTGATTATCTCGCCGAATCACGTTCACAACGCCAGTTCGCCGCCGCCTACGAAGGCGACGAGGAATTCGTCGTACCCCACGTTTTAGCCGCCGCGCCCAACGTCGTGGTCAGCGAGTGGCTCGACGGTTACTCGATGGCCAAGATCATCACCGATGGCACTCAGGCTGAGCGTGATCACTACGGCACCCTGTACTTGCGCTTCCTACTTTCTGGCCCAACGCGCGCTGGCCTGCTGCATGCCGACCCTCATCCCGGCAACTACCGGGTGATGTCCGATGGCCGGCTCGGAATCCTCGACTTTGGTGCCGTTAACCGTCTACCGGACGGACCTCCGCCAGCAATGGGTCAGTTACTTCGCATCGCCACCCTCGGTGATGCCGAGGCCGTCGTCAAAGGTCTGCGTGACGAGGGATTCATCAAGCCAGACATCGACGTCGATCCGCAGTTGCTCTTGGATTATCTAGGCCCGTTCGCTGAGCCTGCGATCCACGAGGAGTTCACATTCTCTCGCGATTGGATGCGCGAACAATTCAACCGCGTCAACGATCCGCGGCGTCCCGACTTCAATGTGGGCTTCAAAATTAACCTGCCACCGTCATACATGCTGCTGCACCGAGTGTGGCTTGGCGGCATCGGTGTTCTGTCGCAAATGGGCGCAACGGTACCCATGCGTGGTGAGCTCGAACGCTGGGTGCCATCCTTCGTAGCGTGACGCAACGCATTCCAGCATGGCTCTTGGCCGTGGCCGCCATGGTCATCGTGCAAATTGGTGCCGCTTTGGCCACGACCCAGTTTGCCGAGTTAGGCCCTGCCGGTACTGCGTGGCTTCGTCTCACCGCAGGAGCATTGATCTTCCTATGCCTGGCTCGACCAACACTGTCCGACTACAGCAGGCGCGATCTGCAGTTTGCCGTACTACTCGGCATCGTGAGCGGTCTCATGACCGTGGCTTTCCTGTGCGCTCTTCAACGGATTCCTCTCGGCACCACAGTGGCCATCGAATTTCTCGGACCGCTCGGCGTTGCGGTGGCGCGTTCACATAGTCGACGGGCTTTGGTGTGGCCGCTTCTTGCATTTGCCGGAGTCATCGCAATCACCCAGCCGTGGACTGGGCACATCGACCCATTGGGGCTGCTGTTCGCATGCCTTGCTGGCAGTGGCTGGGCTGCGTACATCCTGCTTACACAGCGCGTTGGTGATGTGTTCTCGGGCCTTAAGGGGCTCGCGATCACGATCCCCATTGCCGCGGTGGTCTCCGCTTTCGTTGGCGTACCTCAAGCATGGGGACACATCACACCCCTGATCCTTGCCCAATCGTTCGGGCTCGCAATCTTGATGCCGGTCATCCCATTCGCACTTGAACTCGCAGCACTACGACGACTCACGACGGCAGCATTCGGCACGCTCATGGCGCTGGAGCCTGCGCTTGGCACCCTGTTCGGTGTTTTACTGCTCAGCCAAGTGCCAGATCTACTTCAGATCGTTGGCGTGGCACTGGTCGTGGCCGCAGGAGTGGGCGCCGAGCGAAGCGGTCATCGCAACCCGAACGAACACGAGGTCGTTGCCCCGCAAATCACCTGACTACCCGGTGATCTCGAACTGGCAATTACCAGTACTGCTCGTCGATCCCACTTTCGATACTCCGAAGATTTTCGCGTGAGCAACGTGGGCAGATAGTCGTCTCACGGCCATCCTGCTTAGAACTAGTCCACATCAAAATGGCCATAGCTCGATCAGGTGCACGTTCATCGGGATGCGTACCACAATGGGCACACGTCATGGTTACTGTCATGAGGGAACTCCTAAATAGAGGAAGCCGGGTCCTTCATCACGCCAAGAAACACCTAGTGGATCAAGAGCAGTATGAAGTGCAGGTTGCCAAGATCCGCGGATTGACTCGTTAGCAGATTCGAATCCGTGATCAGCCGTGAGCAAAATGAGCGTTTCGTCGAGAATCCCTTGGCTCTCAAGATGGTCCAGAAGAACAACTAGTCGACGATCGCAATCCCTCAAGCCATCCAGTGCAATGGCAGACCGCGGGCCACCGGCGTGATGTGCGGCATCCGTCGCATATTGCGACCACCACGTAACGGCCGGCCACTCTGGCGCAGGATTGGAGAAGAGTCCCACGATCGTGTTCAGGCCGAGCAGGTCGATAGCGGAGTACAAGTCAAAGTCATCGTCCTCGAAGCACCGCTGATGAGTCACGAGCTCAGATTGTTTGGGATCTGGAAGCAGTGATCTGATCGTCGTGAGAAAGTCTCGCGATTGTGCACTCTCTGCCTCACCAGGATCGGCTGCATCACCGTTGGCCAACGCCGCCCGTACAAGACCAAAGGTTGAAGCCCACGACCCGCGCTCGGTCATCTCATTGATACTTGCAGTTCGAGCATCGGGCCGAGCAGTGGTCACCGCCTCGAACAGTGTTGTGACACCGGGCCGATACAACTCGAACACTCGATGCCACGTCGCCGCGTCATTGGGCACTACCCGTTGATCGGTATCTCGGTCGTAGTAGACATTTCCGACGACACCATGGCGGCCAGGCCCAACCCCAGTAAGCATGCTGGTGTGGTTCACCAAGGTGAGACTTGGAAACTCTGCGACAGCCCCACCCGTCATCGCGCAACCGCGCTCGAGGAGCCGCGCGATTCCCGGCAACTCACCCCGCTGCGCTAAATCAAGCAGAGAGCCCGGGTGCCCACCATCCCAGAGCAGGCCGATGACGTACGTTGCCGATCGATCAACCAGCTCATGACGTACGACGCCATCGAGAGCGGCAAGGGATTCCTCATCAACACCTGCCACGTAAGCCAGGGTTGGCATCACATCAACAAGTCGGACGTATCCGTCTACGTTGCCGCGTACTTTCACGCCCGCACCAGAAAGAACCATCGGAGCTCTCGACTGGATCACATCTAACGACCCATGCTCACCACGATGACCATGCTCATCTGGGAAATAGTGGCCAGCAGTATGGATTATGGCGATGTCTGGACTGCGTCGATCAGTAAAGAAAGACCATAGGCGCAGCCACGGCAACGGGTATGCGTTGTCGTCATGTGCCGGCGACGGGTTGGCGACCTCAGCGCTGTATGGCAGGAAGGCCATCGGATCGGTGGAAGGAATCGGATGACGTCCCTCGACGACAATGCCCTCCGGCACCAGGGCTGAGAATTCGGCGATACCAGCGTGATCTGCAATGTAGATGTGCATCGGACGACCAAGCTCGTCACGCTCTGCCGAAGGCCACGCCACAAGATCGATGATCGACGCAAGCTCAGGTGCACGCAGGGCGGCAATTGCTGCATCGCGAGCATCGGTCAACGTTGACGGCACTGTGTGATTCTGCCCGAGCAACGTGTGTGAACCGTGTAACCCGGCCGTGAACTGTGTGTCGACTACCGTTCACGGCCGGGCTCACTACGCGGTCACCCGAACTGAAACCTGAGCCGAACGTAGTGCCTCCCGTGCTTCACGGACGTGACGTTCCGCCCGCACAAGACGCCGTTGGGCTAGAGCGGCCCGGCGCAGGCTATTCACCTGGGCACGGGCCAACCGTTGCTCTTGTTCGTACCGCTGTTGTTCTAGATGGAAATACATGATCGAACTCCCCCATAAAGACTGATGACCTATGCGGCGGCTCCATTGCGTTGCGCCGGGATCAACGAGACCCGTGGCCCGTTGTTGTTATCGATGCTGTCGGCTGATGCGCCCTGAGCTACGAGCCGCGCGGCAAGTTCGGCCTCGGCCATTGCTCGAGTGACGTCAGCATCCTTGCGAGGTCGACCGGGCCGACGCTTGCGTGCGACGACCTCTCCCTGCTCGAATACCTCACCACCCCAGACTCCCCACGGCTCACGTCGCGCAATCGCACCAGCAAGGCACTCCTGCGCGAGTGGGCACACGCGGCAAAGTGCCTGTGCGCGTTGCACCGTCGGAAGATCCTGGGCGAACCACAGCTCAGGATCGTTCGTCCGACAGGGAGTCCGCACCTCGAAGGCCCACACGGGCTCCACTGACTTGAGGTCACCAGACAGCACGTTCCAGTCAATGCTCGATACCGTGTCCACCGCCATGGTGACTCACCTCCTTCCACGTATCACGTCACCCGCAGGATCTCCACGGGTACCTCGTGCAGTGCTCGTCTTGCCCAGAAAAGTGAAACGCCGGTAGGCCACTGTCTGGTCGTGCTCGATAGTTGGTAGTGCCGGATAACTGGTGGTGCTGAATTACGCGTTGTACATGTGAATTGACTTGTGAGAAAACACGAAGGCCGCGGTTCCCATGGGGAATCCGCGGCCTCGAGGCATCTATGACTTACCTAGATAGACCTCGAGACGCACAGATAAATGCCGGGACCGGATTTGATGCAGAAGCAGAGCGCATGGAACGACGGGCATCCACAACTGGATAAGCCGGCTTGACCGAGCCCGTTGAACGCGCCGCAATCAACAGCGTGGCCGTGATCGCTGGCACGACAAGGAGGATGCCCGTCGCCATGTGTGTCCATGAGGACATAGCCGGTCACCTCCCTTCGTCCATCGTCGTGTAGTCAGACACGACGTAGCGCGCCATGCGCTGCTCCGAGGTTGACACATCCGACGCGCGGGTTGCAACTTAATTTCGTAACGATGTTTGGACTCCTCAAGCTGTGGATTCATCATCGACACGATGCGGCGGCTCTTCGCCATTAACAAGGGCTATCAGGGCGGCACCGAAATCGTCCAGTTTGCGTGCGCCTATTCCAGGTACCGCGAGCAAAGCCGCCGCTGTGGTGGGCAATTCCGTTGCCACGTTTTCAAGCGTCGCATCGGAGAAAACCACGAAGGCTGGAACGGAACGACGAGCAGCCTCCAGCTTTCGCCATGCCTTCAATCGATCGAACAAGTCCTCGTCGTAAGACGCAGGGCAATTCCTGCATCGACCACGCGCTGATTCCGGACCTGTAACCAAGGCCATACTGCAGACTCGACAACGGGCAGGGCCACGTCGACGTGCGCGCTCTGACTTCTTCGACCCGGATCCCTTAATCACACCGGAATCGACATCAGAAGCGACCGCATCCTTGCCAAATGCGGCGCTGAGGAAGGGCGACGGATCACGACGTTGACGGCCCGACCGCGTGCGGGCCCACGACAGCGTCAGTACGTCACGAGCTCGGGTACAAGCCACATAAAACAGCCGTCGCTCTTCCTCAACGCGCGCAGGGGTATCGGCGTACTGAATCGGGAAGGTGCCATCCACGAGACCGACAACGAATACCGCCGCCCACTCAAGACCTTTGGCAGCATGCACTGTCGACAATGTGACGCCATCGGCGGTGGGCGCGGCCTGGCTCGCCGCACGTGAATCAAGATCGTCAACAAGGTCTACAAGGGTCGTATCCGCGGACGCGGCTGCGAGATCGTCAGCAAGAGTGACCAGCCGCAGCAAGTTTTCCCATCTCTCACGGACAGCCCCCGTGCCACTTGGTGGAGTGACGGTCCAATTCATCGCAGACAGAACCGCTCGCACGTCACTGGCTAGATCTCCCGAGGCACTTCCGCCGCGAGCCGCACCCCGGATGCGGGTGATAGCTTCACGGATCTCAGCTCGTTCGAAGAATCCCGATTCACCCCGCAGCACATAGGAAATCCCCGCCTCAGCAAGTGCCTCTTCGAAAGCTTCGGACTGCGCGTTGATTCGATAGATGATCGCGATGTCGCGGGCTTGCATTCCTTGAGAAATCAGGGCGGCGATGTCCTTCGCCGTGCCGGCAGCTTCACCGGCTTCATCATCGAACACCCGTCGCTTTGGCTCGAGCCCATCGGTTCGTGTCGAACGAAGGTCAATACGAAGTTTAGACTCCTCGCCGGTGGCACTCGATAGAACGCGGTTGGCCAGCGCCACGATCTGTGGCGTCGAACGATACGAACGGACGAGTTTTGCCGCAGTTGCATGTGGAAAGCGATCTCGAAAGTTCAACAGGTATGACGAACTCGCACCCGTGAACGTGTAGATCGTCTGGCTCGCGTCACCCACGACGCACAGGTCGTCGCGATCACCCAACCACAGATCCAGAAGCCGATGTTGAAGCGGGTTAACATCCTGGTACTCATCCACGGTGAACCAGCGATACGCCTTATGGACCTCATCGCACATGTCTGGCCTGGTATCGAGCATTCCAACCGTGATCAGAAGCACGTCTTCAAAATCGATCACACCCGACTGTGATTTGCGGTCCTCGTAGTCCTCGTAGATTGCGGCAACATTCTCGTGAGTGAGATCACCGGGTGGTTGGCGTAATGCTTCACGGGCAGCCATCGCATAATCTCGCGCCACAACTTGGGACGATTTTGCCCACTCGATTTCTGCGGCCACGTCACGGATCACACTCGGCTCAGGGAATCCTGCCTGCCTAATCAGTGGCGCAAGAATCTTCGTCTTCGACGGGAGGATTTCAGGTGGTTGACCCCCAATCACTCGGGGCCAGAAGTAGCGGAGTTGACGTAAGGAAGCCGAGTGGAAGGTACGGGCCTGCACGCCTTGGGCGCCGAGCTCAGAGAGCCGATGTCGCATTTCGCCGGCTGCGCGGGCGGTGAACGTGACCGCCAAACTTCGCCGTGGATCATGCTGCCCGGTAAGTACTCCATAGGCAATGCGGTGTGTGATCGCTCGGGTCTTTCCCGTTCCGGCCCCAGCGAGAACCACGACGGGGCCAGACAGGGCGAGGGCAACCTCACGCTGTTCCGGATCGAGTGCGTCGAGGATCATGTCTGCCGATACGACCCGCCGTGACTCACGTGGCTGAGCGGCTAGCGACGCTGGTTCGTCAAACATGCTCGGGTCAGGGCTCACTGGTACATCCTTGCAGTTTGTACCGACACGTGAAGACCGCCCGGTGGATAGGACAGCCTTCCCGCGCAGCAAAACGAACCCGCAGTACAGTCATATCTGCTGGTCGGGAATGCGAACCGCCTTGCGCATGGTTAGACAGCTAAGACCCATACGACTGAGAATGACGAGGTGCGGCCATGTCCGTCACGATGTACACGACGACCTGGTGTGGATACTGCCAGCGATTGAAGGCTCAGATGGGCCGCGAAGGGATCGAATTCACCGAGGTGGATATCGAACTGAACCCGCAGGCAGCCGACTTCGTGATGTCGGTTAACGGTGGAAACCAGACTGTGCCCACCCTGCTGTTCCCTGACGGCACCGCCGCCACTAACCCCAGTATCAATGAGGTCAAGAGCCGGCTCGCTGCCAGTTAGCACCCGAGTGGGTTAGACGAAAGCCAATGCCTTCGCCGACGTGGGCCCATAAGCGTCGGTACCGATGGCAATTGATGCGGTGAAGGCTGCGCCGCCGTGTGAGGTTGGCGTCAGTGACCAACTCGATGCCCGCTGATCAAATAGTCGACCACCGAGCCCCCGCTCGATCTGCGTTCCAACGCCGCGACCGTCGTTAACAACGGTCACGACCAGTTCGCGGGCCGGACTTTCGCGAAGTACAACCGAAACGTAAACCAGGCGCGCACCGCCATGACGACGAGCGTTCATGATCGCCTCTTCGACAATCAGAACAATCGACTCATCGGTGTACGGCTCAGCGGCCATGACCGCTGCGGCGCGGTCTGCCACCATCCACTCGACGTCGACAATCCCAATCCAGTCTCGGCTAAGCCGAGTGATGAACTCGTTGAACGACAGCGCATCAGGTTCTGAATCTGACAGCTGAGCGATTTCTGCGTCAACACTTGCAAGTAGCGAGTAGACCCTGCTCAGCATGGACCCGCGGAACAAGGGTTCAGCATGCCGCGGATCATCGAGGGCTTGGCGCAGAGTCATACTTGCCAACGCAAGTCTGCCTTGGATGGGTCCGTGCAATACGGCCGCCAACCGATGACGGGCTCGCTGGGCGGCAACTTCATGGTTCATCAAATGGACATCCGCGGCCAGCCGCACTCGCTGAAGGTCACGCTTAACATCGTGATACCGCAGGACCGCGAAGTTCACCAGCCACACAGAAACTAGCGCAGTGATCACGTGCGTCACCAGAACGATCCGTCCGGTTTGCAATTCGTCGCCTAGCCCGTCTCCCACCACCGCCACAACAACTGCCGCGACCGCCGCACCCACGAGGACTGACGCTCCAACCAACTGGCGCACCTCATCTGATCGACCCGATGCACGTCGCCCCCACTTACGCCCGACAAACAAGATCAAGAAAAGAACCGATGCCAGAACGATCGTGCCCAACACCGTCGTGCGATCTGGCGTCTCGAATGACCCGTATCCAAATCGCAGGACAACGAACAACCCAATGACAGCTACGGGGGGCGGGATTTCCATCAACCATCCGCGCAGCGGCGCGTCTCGCACCTCAACTACCTGTTCGAGGGCGGCCGTCGCCTCCGGCTCGACCCACGGGTTCTTCGCATCATCTGCAACCAAATGGCTCAGAGCTCGCACGTTCCCTGCACCAAAGTTGCGGATCCGATCGGCTAAGTCCGCCTCCTGCACTTGCGCATCGACCTGCTCTGACATCGCGGTGAGATCAGCCATCAGCGCATGAAGCTTTGGTTCGATGGAGTCTCTAACGAACGCTGCGTACTTGGCCCGCATTGCCACAAGATATTCGCGCGTCCTCTGCAAGGCCGCCTGCTGTTCCGCAGTTGCGATACTCAACGCGATGAGCGATTCACGGGTTCCCAGCACGCACGACACGAGAATCGTCAACAGCACCATTCGGATCCCGGTGCCTAATCCGTAGCGGATTGCGTCTCGAAGCAATCCCGTTCCAACGTCACCGCCGGTACCTGTCCACCGGAGCACTGCGTCCGCGCTGATGTACGTCACGGTGCCAACGGTCGACCACCAGCACATCGAGACCCATAGTCGACGGGGCACATTCCCTCGCCGCGCAAACACTGTTGCGCCGCCGAGCCATAACAGTGCACTCCCCACCAGCCACCCGATCGTTGCGGCCGCGAGCGCATAAAGGCCATGTGTATCCGGAACGAGGTGCGACAACAGTGACAGAATTGTGACCGGAGTCAGCCAGAGCCATACGCGCATCGGCTCAACGTCTCGCCGGACGGTGGATTCAGAGTCAGCCAGTGCTGGCCATGCACGGCTCAGCAGGCGGTTCATTTGACGTAGACGCGACCGGATCGCATCAGCATTGCTGCTGCGATCCATGGGTTGACGGACTCATCTGAGGTAACACCTAGGGCGTCAAACGCCTTGTCAATCGTCGTCTCGGCGGCACGCTCTGAAACACCTAACTCACTGGCTACCGCGGAGGTAGACATTCCAAGAGCGACAAGGCGCAGCACCGTGGCCTGGCTGGCGGTGACGGCAATGCGGCCATCAGCGACTTTGGTCGGCGCAACAACGTCACCGGAGTTATCAATGGCCAAAAGGATCGCGTCGTAAACCTCACTCACGGACTTGAGGTCTGACTTAACAAGATAGATAGAACCATCGGGGATCGGCGTGCCACGGCCAACCGCCAAAATATGAGAGGCGTGGGCGCTGAGAACAATGCGCCCGATCCAAGGCCGACGTTCGGCAAGCACGTTCAGAAGTTCAGCACCGTCCGGGCCCGAACCTAAGTCGAGGTCGGAGACGACCGCATGCGGATCGAAATCATCGAGCTCTGCAAGTGCCTCTGCAACAGTTGACACCGTCAAGACATCGGCATTAGCCGACAGTGCGTCCCCAAGCACGCTTCGGGCGAATTCATCGTCGTCTACGAGTAGGACGCGCAGCCGGAAGTCATCCTCAACCACACGCAGGTGGCCGCGCCGACGTACGTCCTGAACGCGGGCTTGATCCCCAGCACGTGCAGAATCGAAGACGGACATAGACAACTCCTCAGACAATGCAGGTTTCGCGACACACATATCCCGCGACGGCCAGGTGGCGTGACAGCTGGTCACGGTTGAGTCCATTAGCACCCAGATCCCGACGCGATACAAGGCTGCATGCACCCATCAGGGGGACATCGAACGATCACTTGAACAAAATGTGCACTTGTTCCCCCAAAGGGCCTAACGATGTCGACGTGCTCAGGTGACCCTGCGTAGTAGCCGCGCGGGCAAGATCACCATCGACAGACCTCTTGGGTGAATGGCAGATCTACGGTCGCGACCATGTGACATCGAGCTCGCGTCCATACCAATGCTCGATCAGGTGGCGGGCGATGGACACTGCCGGAGGGACCCGAACCGTGCCCGCTGCACATTCGCGCGCCAGCTCCTCACGGGTAAACCAACGCACCTCGACTATCTCGGTGCCGTCCGGCTCGGCCGCCGGTGACTGCGCCGCTAGCCGCGCTCGGTAGCCCAGCATCAAACTCGCCGGGAACGGCCACGGCTGCGACCCCAGGTAGCGCAGGCGATCAACACGAACACCAGCTTCTTCAAAGAGTTCGCGGTGAACCGTCATCTCGGCGGATTCACCAGCCTCGACAAAACCAGCAAATGTTGAGTAGAAGCCTTCGTCCCAATCGACGCGGCGCCCGAGCAATGCGCGATCGTCATCATCAGTCACCAACACGATCACAGCAGGGTCAGATCGAGGAAAATGCTGCATGGCATCTGCTGAACAGGTGCGCGACCAGCCGGCCTGAGTTGGCTCGGTAGGCATTCCGCACCGCGGGCACATGGGATGCGCGCGATGCCAATGCGCAAGGGCAGCAGCCGCGGTAAAGAGCCCGGCATCGCCCGCATCGAGATCGGCGCCGCACTCGCGCAGACCACGCCATTGATACCCTTCGGGTGCCTGCGGCTGCGCGACGTCGTCAGGCAGGAGGGCACCGATGTATGCATCCCCATCGGGTCCGACACCGAGAAGTACCTGCACCGCCCCCTGCGGTGCATCGACTGGCGATTGTTGGAGCAGTTGGACTACACCGTCAGTCGTTCTCACCAGGGCCTGACCGCGATGCAGAACGATCACTCTCGTGGACGCCAGCTTCTGCGCCTCGATCCACCACTGCTGGTCATCGCGACGATGCTCAGCTCGATCAATATCAGCACGCGCCAAGGTCAACTGCGTTAGGAGTTCAGAAGTCACAGGTCAGACTTTACGTGCCTTGCCCATCGCACGTGCTGCACCAACATCCGGCGAGGGGCCGCATACCGCGTCAGCGTGCATGCGAGGATCGTCCTACCAGTAGTACTCACAAGGTAGGAACATGCGTCGCTTCATTGGCCAGCTCACGGGTGTGCGTGCAATTGCCGCAACCTGGGTCCTGCTTTACCACTACCAACCGGTGTTGGCCACGATGCATCTGCTCATTCCGGGCGTCCACGACCTCTTGCGCGTTGGCCGTCTTGGTGTTGATCTCTTCTTCGCGCTATCTGGTTTCATCCTGACGCACACGTACTTGACGAAAATGGGCCCGGGCCTGAACTGGCCGCGGTCGCGGCATTTCCTCTGGCTTCGGCTCGCGCGCATCTATCCGGTGCACTTTGTCATGCTGAACGTGGCGGGGCTCGCAGTACTTGCGCAGATGAAATTTGGTGGCGCCGATGCATCTGCACGCAGTTGGTTGAACCCCACCGACTACCTCAAACAGGTTCTCCTGCTCCAGGAGTGGGGGCCAAGCCCCACTCGCGGCTGGAACTTTCCAGCCTGGTCGCTATCCATGGAGTGGTTGGCGTATCTGCTCTTCTCATTCTTGGTCCTCGCGCTCTTCCTCATGCACGAAAAAGTCTCGACAAAGCAGCTCGCACTCCTGTGGGCCGTGTCACTGCTTCCGCTGATGGTCTACGGAATCTTTTACACAAGCGATCCGTACTACATTTCCGGGTGGGGCTCGACGATTCGCATTTTGACGGAATTCACCGCCGGTGGCATCACGCTGTTGATCGTTCGACGATTCAGTTCGCAAACCCCCGACGGTCCACGACCGCGCGTGGAACGACTCGCGACTACCCTGTCGGTCGCACTGCCCGTTCTCATCGTTCTTGGCTCGATCGTTCTGGGTCGCATCTCTTTCCTTCAGTGGTCCATAAGCGATCTTCCGGATACTCCCAATGCAGCTGACTTGCCGCCCAAGTGGCACTTGATCCTCGTGCCGCTACTCATTGCATGGATCGGCTCGCTTGCTCTGACTAATCGCGGACCCTCGAGGTTCCTTTCCAAAGATGTCGTGATCCTCGGTGGCTTCATCTCCTTCTCCCTCTACATGACGCATACGGTGTGGTACGGACTCTGGCGCGCGGTGATGACCAAACTGCACATCACCGGCGGTGTTCTCTACGCAGTCGGGGCGATCGGACTTGTGATCGGCGCCTTCGTCATCGCGTGGCTCATGTGGAAGTTCGTTGAAGAGCCCGCGCGCGAGTGGATGCGGCGCCGATCTGGTGAAACGGCAAAACCGGTCGAGGAAGCTGCACGGGCCTAATCCAGTGACGATCAGACTCGCAACGTTCAACCTGCTTCACGGCGTACCGATACTCGGACGTGCAGCAACCGATCAGCAGTTTGGTGCTGCTCTACCGCTCGGTGACGACGAACTACTCAAGGACGCGATCCGCGCCATCAACGCAGATGTGATTGGGCTCCAAGAAGTCGACGTATGGCAGCCACGCAGCACCATGGCACATCAAGTCGAGTCCGTCGCCACAGCAATGGGTGCCGAGCACTGGCTGTTCGCCGCATCTGTGAGCGGCACACCTGGCGAGGACGGCTGGACGGAAGGCCTGGATTCTCAGATTCACGGCTCGTCTGATTTAGGTGCGTCACTGGAACAAACTCCGCTCTACGGGGTCGGGCTGGTTTCTCGACTACCAGTCCTTAGGTGGCAAACCATCCGATTCGACCCCGCCCCATTGCGCTTGCCGCTGATGATTCCGACGCAACCACGACCGCGATTTATCAGCGTTGCCGATGAGCCACGATCGGCCATCGCGGCGGTGATCCACGGTGAATTCGGAGTATTTACCGTGGCAACCGCTCATCTGTCATTCGTGCCCGGATTCAACGTCAAACAGTTGCGACAACTACGCACGTGGCTTGCTGATTTACCCCGACCGCTGATCGTGCTTGGCGACTTCAACCTGCCCGGAAGCCTCCCCGCTCGAATAACGGGGTTCACCTCACTGGTCAAGCAGGCGACGTATCCGTCAATGCGCCCAACTGCCCAACTAGATCACATCCTCGCCGACGGGCTACCGGAAGCGAGCGTCCGAGGCAAGGCAGTGGTTCACCAATTAGTCGTCAGCGATCACGCCGCAGTGAGTGTCGACCTCGATCTTTAGAACGATGCCTAGGCCGTGGTCGGTGCAGGTGATCCCGGTGCTAGCAATTCTTCGAGTTTGGCCCGATCGGGCAGGTCTTCAAACGACACCACCGACCCATCACGCACGTAAACGAATGCTGCGCTCACTCTCTCGACGGGAACCTTCATTCGCTCCGCATAGGCAATGCGATAGATAGCCAGTTGCAGTGGGTCGGAATCGTGGCGACGTGAGGTCTTCCAATCAATGACCTCGTAGAGCACGCCATCTTCTGGTGAGGTTGAGGCGAACACCGCATCGATACGTCCGGGAATCACGCGGCCGGATAAGACCAGATTAAAGTCGACTTCGATATCGACCGGCGTGCGATCGGCAAATGGTGACGCCAAGAACGCTGACTGCATCGCCTCGAGATCGGCGTCGTTGTCGATATCGGGGTCGGCAGCACCGGGAAGATCATCCGGATCAAGTAGTGGCCTGATTCCGTAATGGCTTTCAACCCACGCGTGGAATCGGGTACCGCGTCGGGCAGCCCCTGCGGGAGCAGCCGGCATGGGACGAGCGAGCTCTCGGGTAAAGCGCTCCGGATCAGCCGCGAGTCTGACCACGTCAGAGGCCGACAGGGACTGCGGTAAGGCGACGATGCGCCCAACCGAGTTCTCCTGCAACCGCTCGCTCAGGAGCATGGAAATATCGTCATCCCAACCGCGCAGGCGTTCAGTTTCAGCAATGGTCAGCCCCGTTGCGTCCGGAACCGATTCCGGTGTGTCGCCATCCCCCCCATACTCGCGGCGCAGATCATCTACGGACATACCGAGGTGGGCTCGAACAATCTCTGCAGCCTCAACTCGACGCTGTGCCGATTCCGCGTTAACCGCTGGCGGCCACGGGCGTTCGTAGGCCTGGTCTAGGGCCGGATTGGTGTCCCCATCAGCTGGCTCATCAGCCCACTGATCGACCTGCCCCGCCCCGTCGAGGCACACATCCCGAAGGGTGAGCAGAAACTCAGATGGGCCTCGGCGGCGGCTCTGCGTTGGCCCCCACCACGACGAACTGGCGATGAGCAATCGTTCAGCCCTCGTAACCGCGACATAGGCCAGCCGACGCTCCTGGTTACCCTCCAAGACTTTGCACGCTTCGGTGAAGTCATCGTCACCCTTCTTGGTGACGTCATCGAATATCGGCAGCGACCGAGCGTCTCCACGCAGCGGGTATGGAAGCTGCCCTGGGTTCGTGGGCCAGCGTCCATCGCGCTTGACGGGCGGGAAGACGCCAGCGGTCAATTCCGGCACGATGACCACGGGCCATTCGAGACCCTTGGAGCGGTGAACGGTCATAAGTTGGACCGCGTGCGGCGCTGTTGCTCGATCTAACTCGGGTTCCTTGCCAAAACGGATCGCCAATCGAAGCCACGACAGGAATGCGGCCAGGCTGCCATCACCTTCAACATCAGCGAAATTTGCAACGAGATCGGTGAAGCCGGCGAGGTTTTCCAGTCGGGCCGCGGCTGCGACCTCCGGGGAGGCCGCCATCTCTACGTCAAGACCGGTCGTGGCAATAATTCGGTGAACCAACTCCGGTAACGGGTCGCCGACGGCCCTGCGCAAATACCGAATCTCCTGCGCCAACTCGGAGAATCGAATCACGGCCTCGGGATCGTAATCGAGATCACCTGGGTCCTCAATGGCGTCGAGAAGTGATACAACATCGGCGGGATCAACCCCGCCGACAGCCGCATCGAGTCGCGCCTCCAACGGTGCGTCGCGACCAATCCGAACGTTCCCGGCGAGGGTATAGGCACGCTCACCCAGCAGAGCGAGATCTCGGGGACCGATCCGCCAACGCGGTCCAGTCAGCAGGCGCACTAACGATGGGTTGGCAGCCGAATCATGCACCACATCGAGGATCGCTATAACTTCTGCGACTTCCGGTAACGCCAACAATCCGTCAAGACCAGCGACCTCCACGGGGATACCGCGATCAGATAGCGCCCCAATGATCGGGCCGAGGGATTTGTTGTTACGCGCGAGAACGGCGATATCTTCCGGCGGCGTACCCTGGGTCACGACCTCACTCACTCGATCGGCGATCCACTCAACCTCGTCGTCATAGGTTGGAAGCAGTGCAATGCGAATTGAGCCCGGCGGCTTACCTGATGCTGGTGCAATCAGAGGCCCGACCTTGTGTAGCTCACGAAGTGAGCCGGCCACCTCGTTGGCACCCTGGAGGATGTTGATACCCGATCGACGATTTTCCTGAAGTGTGTAAACGCTCGATCGAGTTCCATCCGAAAGCGGGAAATGCTCAGTGAAGTCATCAATGTTTGCAACGCTCGCCCCACGCCATTCATAAATACCCTGGAGTGGATCACCAACAGCCGTCAGCGGATGCCCACCACCAAACAACCCGGTCAGCAGCATGCGCTGGGCTACCGAGGTGTCTTGATACTCATCGAGGAGCACGACGCGGAACTGCTCGCGAAGTAACTCACCAACCTCGCTGAATTCATTGGCTAATCGCATTCCGATCAACATCTGATCGGAGAAGTCCACAACATCGCGCTCACGACGAGCGGCTCGATACTCATCAACCAGATGAGAGACGTCGATCCGCCTTTGAGAGTTTTCAATCACCTTGTCGACGATGACGTAGCGACGGGGACTCGCTTGTGCGATCTCATCGGTCGTTCGTTGGAAATCCTCGTCGAATGTGCGCAACTGCTGCGGATCGACACCATGTTCAGCAAGTTCACCGTCCAACGAGCGGAGGTGATTGACCAAGGTTTCGGGGGTGTATCCGAGGCCGGAGAGATCTCTACGAGTACGAGTCACCGTGCGGAATGCCAGCTGGATTGACGCAGCCTCCGACAGGACCTGACTACCTGGCTCAACCCCAAGCCGAAGCCCATGTTCAGCGATGAGCCTGCCAGCAAAGGCATGGTAGGTCGAGATAGTCGGCTCACCTACCTCGTTCAAGGGTCCGCCATCGACCACGTCAGACAGTTTTCGAAGGGCAGAACGAACTCGAGATTGAAGTTGGGCCGTCGCCTTCGTCGTAAACGTGAGGCCGAGAATCTGCTCTGGCTGAATCTGATTGGTGGCAACCAGCCACACGACCCGCGCCGTCATGACAGTGGTCTTTCCAGTACCCGCACCAGCCTTGATCACAAATGGTTGTAGCGGCGCGATGATCGAGGCAATCTGTTCATCACTGAAGGGGGTATCGAGTAACCGCTTGAGATCATCGACGGTGAAGTCGCGCAGAGCCGCTGTGGGGTCGGTTGGCGTCACGGGATCACCTCGCGTCCCTCGTCCTGTGCCGGGCAGGTGACGCGAAACGAGCAGTTATCGCACCACTTGGAGGTTGTCGCGGGAAAGTGCTCAGCGCGGATGAGTTGGTCGGCCGACTCTAAAGCCTGCTCAACCCATGGATCGTCTGGATCCAGCGGGCCCTGGACTTGAACCTTGGGCAACTCTTTACCTTGGCGAAGGAGCACCAGTTCTGCGCCCCCTATTGCCGGTGCCATTCCCGTCGACGCACGCTGCGCCGTGGCCTCAGCCCGATCGTCACGTCGGTTGAGGGCACCATGCTCGACGGCAACTTGATAGAGCCCCAACTGATGATGGAACTTAAGATCCTTCACTGATTCCGGTTGCTTCTGAGTCTTGAGATCGACGATGTGTACTGCACCATCGACATCAACCTCAACCCGGTCGAATGAACCACGAAGATGGATTCCGTGCTGCCCAAAGGGAATTGTTAGATCGAATTCAGCTTCACTTGCCACGAGTTGCCGATCTGCACGGCCGGTATGCCAGGCCAAAAATCGACGAAGTGCCTCAACCGCAGATTGGCGTTCTGCGGCGGAGTACCACTGCGCCGAGTAACCAACCTCACCCCAGACGCGATCGAGATACTCGATCAGAACCTGTTCATCGGCCGGGAGCCCGCCCTGGGCAACGGCGTCAGCAAGATCGTGAATGATGAGTCCGAAACTCAATGCCGCACTCCGACTGACATCGGCGTGAACTTCATGTTGCAGGAACCAACGCAGCGGACAATCGCCAATGGTGGATAGCTGACTACCCGAGAACGACAACGCCGCATTCGCTGGACGAACCGGCGCCGGTGAGACAGTCGTCGAGCGCATCGCCCACCAGCGATCAGGATGGGCGGCGGGCACCAGCGGCCGACCGTCAGCCGAGGTTACCGATGCAAGGACTGCCAATCGACGGGCGGCAGCCTGACGAAGGGGCACGGATGCATCCGGATCCACGCAGGTCAGCCGAAGCGCTGCTACCAAACCTGACACCGATAGCGGCCGAGCGGGACGTCCGAAGATATGGTCGGCCTTGGTAACTTCTCGACCAAGCAGGTCGTCGAGGAAGCGTGAGGGTTGCGCTCCATCCTCGGAGTGAGCCGAAACTGCCGAGATGTGCAGTTCTTCGCTGGCACGAGTGCAAGCAACGTAGAAGAGTCGTCGCTCTTCGGCGAGCATCGCGGCCGGAGACGGTGCATCTGCAAGCCCCGAACGCTCAAGCCGATCGGCCGCTAACAGGGTGCCCCGACGTCGAAGATCGGGCCATACACCTTCCTGAACTCCGGCAACGAAGACGATCCGCCACTGCAATCCTTTGGAACGATGCGCCGTCATGACCCGAACGGCAGGTCCACGAATTCCACGATCGGCCAAGGTGTCTGCTGGGATTTCCTGCTCGCGCAGGTCGGCGATGAAGTTCTTGATTCCGCGTCTACCCCCAAAGCGCTCTTCCGCGCGTTGAGCCGCGGCAAATAGGGCGACAATCGCATCAAGATCGGCATCGGCTCGACGACCGCCTTCGCCTCCCCGTAACGATGCAGCCTCTAGCCGGCGGGGCCATCCGCTCCCACCCGGCGCGGCGCAGGCGGACCACACCGCCCACAGGACATCCTCGGTATTTCCTTGCGCTGCGATGGAATCACGTCCGGCCCGAATGACCCGAGCAAGTCGCACGACGGCATCGAGGGCGATACGGGCACGTGCGTCTCGGTCATGGGAGCCCGCCGAGATAGGTAGAGGTGTATCAGGATTGTTGACCAGTTCAAGGACAAGATCACCGATCAACCTCACAGACCCGTTGGGCCGCTCATGAGGTGATTGCTCGCGCTGGAGTCGCCGTAGAACCCGACCGAGACGACGAAGATCCGAAGGATCCGCATCGGCCAGCGGCGACACGAGCAGTGTGGCGATGTCACTTTCGTCTGCGTGCGCTGGATCGAGGGCTACGCCCAACACCAACAGCAGTGGGGCTAGTGCTGGCTCATCCCGCAGCGGGATCTCATCGGCTGCTACCTCAACAGGCACTCCAGCCGTCGCTAACGCCCGACGCAGCGGCCCGATCGATCGGCGCCCCGAACGCACCAGCACTGCCATCTCATCCCATGGCACCGCGCGTTCAAGGTGTGCCCGTCGCATGGTGTTGGCAATGTGCGCCGCTTGCGATGATTCGGTGTCGAAGGTGTGCACCTCGACCACACCCTGAGTTGGCGCCTCATAAATCAGGCCCCGATGAGCGCGCACCAGCTCCGTGGGAATGCCGGTGATGGCAGCTGATCGCAGGATTCGCGCAGCCGTCTTACCGATCCCCGCGCCGAATCGCCGGGTGCGCTGGAGAACGACAACCTGCGCTGGAGATCCATCGAGGTGGGTGAACGAATCGCGGAACTTCGCGATCCCCGCAGAGTCTGCACCTCGAAAGGTGTAGATGGACTGATCCGGATCACCGACAACAGTCAAAGAGGTCGTTGCATCGACCAGACCCGCAAGAAGCTGCACCTGGGCAGGATCGGTGTCTTGATACTCATCGACGTAGATCGCGCGATACCTCTGGCGCAGGACAGGTTGGATGTGCGGATCATGCACGAGTATCGACGCACGGTGAATGATCTCGGTGTAATCAGTAACCCCCTCAGCATCAAGAACATCGAGGTACTCACCAAAGAACTGACCAATAGCTCTCCACGCTGGACCCAACGCATCCGCGTTCGCCGCGAGTGCTTCGAGATCTGCTGGATCCAGACCGAGGCTGCGGGCTTTAGCAACCACTGCGCGCACTTCTGCAGCCAGCCCACGGGTACCCAGTGCAGCAGTCAAATCCTGTGGCCAATCTAGGCGGCCATCGCGTACCGATCCCTGAAGTAGTTCACGCAGCCGGGCCTCCTGCTCAGCCCCAGATAGCAGCCGCAACGGTTCGGCAAAGGCGAGTGGATCAGATTCGGCCCGCACCAATGCATAGGCAAACGAGTGGAAGGTAGTAACCGTGGGCACTAGCCCACCCCCGAGCCGTGCCGTTACCCGCTGCTTCCAATCCGTGGCAGCCTTGCGACCAAAGGTGAGGCCAAGCACTTGATCAGGGCGCAGGGCATCGTCACCTGTGAGCTGGCCAACCATTGCCTCGACCAACGTGGTGGTCTTACCGGTACCCGGCCCCGCGAGGACAAGGAGCGGACCCTGACGATGTGCGACGACGCGCCGCTGATCGCCGTCGAGCATGGGCGCATCAACAGACAGCGGCCGACTACGGTCCAAGGCCAGTGCCGGGGATGAGGACGCGTCAGTCACGAGTAGATCTCACCATGCCGGTGTGACATTTCATGGTGATCCATCAGATTGAGTCGGCCCCAACCACCGCGCACGATCGAGATCTACCCGCACACCATCAGGACGCATAGCAGTCCCCTCACGCCTATGCCGGGCCAGAGCCTCAACTTCGTGGCCGGCCGGGAGCTGGCCATCAGACCTCACGACCCGGTGCCACGGGACGGACGAGCCGTAGCGTGCCATGGTCGTTCCCACTGCCCGGGCCGCTGCAGATCCGAGGTGGTCGGCAACTTGGCCGTACGTCATGACCCGACCGGCGGGGATGAGGGAAACCAGGTCCAACACCTGTTCAGCGAACTCACTTGGGAGTCCAACCTGCGTCTCATCGGGTTTACGTTGACGGCCCACGGCGACAATCCTGCCCCCTTACGAGACGAGCGGGCGTGAAGATGGCACGATCACAGTGTGACCGCGCCCGACGATGCCCTCGTTTTAACTGACGACGATGGCTACAGCACCCTTGTTATTCAAGATGGTGTCTTCCCTCGGCGCGTCCGCAGGCCAACTGACCTATTGCGCGTCGTCATCGCCGTCATCTCAGCGGCATTGCTTATTGCGCTGGCCTACTTCCTCACCGCCACCACAGCGGGAATCGAATCGGACATCACTGGAGCCGGTAATCGACTACCCGGCTTCATCGTCGCGATCGTTAATCTCGTCGCCGGATTCGGGGTAATCCTGCTCCCGATCGTTGCCGGTATCGATCTTCTGGTTCGTAAACGTGGCCGACAGTTACTCGAGGCTCTCGGCGCCATGTTCGTCGCCGTTGCCATCTCCATTGCCTTTTCGGCGCTCTTGATTGCCCACGGGTCACCACGATTGGTTGTGGCAATCACCGGGGCGGCAGCGTCCGAGCAGCGATCCGCGTTCAACGCAATCGTCGCCGGACTCGTTGCCTTCATCACCGTCAGCCGACTCGTCGGCCGCGGACGTTGGACGATCGCATCGGCTCTGACTGTCGCTGCCATTGCCATCGGTGCGGTCACCAGCGGTACGTGGACTGCCACATCGGTGGGTCTATCCCTTCTGCTTGGCTGGGCCGTCGGCCTGGCTGTTCGTTATGCGCTAGGAACAGCAACCACCCGCCCGAGTGGGCTGGCCGTTGCGTCAACACTCGAAACAGCAGGCTTTCCACTGACCCTGTTACGGGCAGCCAAGAGCACCGCACGTGGCCGTCAATACGACGCCCACACAACGCGCGACGAGCACCTACGGGTTGTGGTGTTTGACCGAGACCTCGAGGGAGCCGGCTTGGCCGCGGCCCTTTGGAATCAAATCCGGCTGCGCACTGACCCGACCAATGCGGGTTTTTCGATGCGGGCACAGATTGATCACAGTGCACTTATGTCGTATGCGGCTCACTCGGCTGGCGCGCCGGTTCCTGAGTTGCTCCTGACCACTGAGGTCGGCCCCGATGCATCGCTGCTGGCCTTCGAAGAGATCCACGGCCCATCATTTGCTGAGGCTGAACCCGACACGATCACCGATAGTGATCTGGTCGGCGTCGCGCGAGCCGTTCGCGTTCTCCATGGCGATCACATCGCACACCGCTCGCTTTCACCCGAACATATGGTCAAGGACAACGACGGCAAGATCTGGTTGACCGGTATGCAGTACGGCCAAATCGCCGCCGGAGATGTCGAGAATCGTATTGATTTGGCAGAGATGCTCTGTTCGTTCGCACTACTCACAGATTCCGACCGTGCCGTCGCAGCGGCCGTGAAGGTCTTTGGAGCAGATGAGATTGCTCGCGCACTTCCCGCGCTTCAACTGATTGCGCTCTCCCCCGACACCCGCAAGAGAATGCGCAAGAACAAAGATGTGCTGGTCAACCTTCGTGATGCCGTCATTGAACTGCGCCCATCGGCCGCTGAGGTGCAGCCACTGGATCTGCGCCGGATCAAACCCCGAACCCTTTTGACGATTGTTGCTGGAACCCTCGCCGCTTACGTTCTGTTCACTCAGTTGGCCAACGTCGATATCGTCGACCTACTCAAGAGTGCCAATTGGACCTGGGCCGCAGTCGGGCTGGTTCTTTCGATCCTCACGTTTGTTGGTGCGGCACTCTCGCTTTCAGGTTTCGTACCCGAAGAGCTCAAGCACAGTCGTACCTTCATGGCTCAACTCGCCGCATCGTTCGCGACACTGGTCTCACCACCTACGATCGGCGCGGTCGCAATCAACGTTCGCTATCTACAAAAGTCTGGGCTGCACCCGGCACTGGCATCGGCAAGTGTTGGTGTTTCGCAGGTTTTCGCCTTCTTCATCCACATCGGCCTGCTGTTCCTCACTGGAATCGCGGCGGGGCAAGCCATGGAACACTCGTTCACCCCGCCAACGTGGGCGATCATCGCGATTGTGACCCTGGTGGTTGTGGCCGGATTACTGCTACTCCTGCCGGCAATTCGCAAACTCATTAGGGAACGCGTTCAGCCAATCCTTGCCGAGGTTGGCCCCCGGCTTCTGACGATCGCCCAGCGCCCGGCAAAACTGGCTGAAGGGATCGGCGGCATCCTCTTGCTCAACGCGGCCTTCGCCGCGTGCATGATCGCTTGTTGCGAGGCATTCGGTGCGGGACAGGCGAACTATGCCGCGATTGCACTGGTCTACCTCGCCGGCTCCACGATCGGGCAGGCCTCACCAACCCCCGGCGGACTTGGTGCTGTGGAAGCCGCGTACGTCGCCGGCCTCACCGCCGCAGGCCTTGACCCCGGTGTAGCACTGTCGGCAACTCTGCTATTTCGACTCCTCACCTTTTGGCTGCCCACAATCCCGGGGTACTGGTCCTTTAACCGACTGCAGAAACTCGGCTCCCTTTAGTTGGAAACTGCGACTAAAAAGAAGTTCATTCCAGCGAGCGTGAACGACTCCGGCGGTGTTGGATCAGAGCATGAGCGAAACAACAGACTTCGGTACCGAATCAACCATCACCAACGTCACCGTCCACGAGAACGGGTCCCTTGAACTCCAGGGGAACATCGTCGTTTGTGGCGCAGATGGCAAGACCCTGCGTGAAGGTAAGCGAATGTACCTCTGCCGCTGTGGATCGTCGGCGAACAAGCCATTTTGCGATGGCACGCACACCAAAATCGGATTTACCGATTCCGGTCTCGGCGTCAAGAAGGACGACGCCTAGGTCGCACGACAACGTCAAGGGCCCACTCGAGTTTCCTCGGGTGAGCCCTTGATCTTGGTGTTTGTGAACGGACTAGTAGATCGGCTTCTCCGGCTCGATCTGGTTGACCCACGCGACAACTCCGCCGCCGACATGCACGGCATCGCCGAATCCGGCGCCCTTGACGACGGCCAGCACCTCAGCCGACCGCGCTCCACTCTTGCAGTAGATAACTACCGGCTTATCCTGCGGTAAACCACCGAGGGCCGATCCATTCATGAACTCGCCCTTGGGAATCAAAACCGAACCGGGTACAGAAACAATCTCGTACTCATTAGGCTCGCGAACATCAACGAGCAGGAAGTCGCGATCGCCGGCCTCGCGCTCGTCGAGCAGCTCTTTGAGTTGCTTGACCGAAATCGTCGACCCGACGGCCGCATCGGCCGCCTCAACAGAGATCGAACCGCAAAAGGCTTCGTAGTCGATGAGTTCAGTAACGGGCGCAGCATTCGGATCCTTGCGGATCTTCACTGTGCGGTAGGACATCTCGAGTGCGTCGTACACCATCAGCCTGCCCAGCAGGGTGTCACCGATTCCGGTGATCAACTTGATTGCCTCAGTCACCATGATGGAGCCGATGGAGGCGCACAGAACGCCGAGAACGCCACCTTCGGCGCACGACGGCACCATCCCGGGCGGCGGTGGCTCTGGGTAGAGATCTCGGTAGTTCGGACCATACTCATCCCAGAACACCGAGACCTGGCCTTCGAAGCGGTAAATAGAGCCCCACACGTAGGGCTTCTTCAACAGCACCGCGGCGTCATTGACCATGTAGCGGGTCGCGAAGTTATCTGTGCCGTCAACAATGAGGTCGTACCCGCTAAAGATGTCGAGCACATTGTCGTTATCGAGTCGCACGTCGTGGACGATGACGTTGACGTAGGGATTCACTTCCTTGACCGAGTCGCGAGCAGACTCCGCCTTTGATCGGCCAATATCACTTTGCCCGTGAATGATCTGGCGCTGCAGATTCGATTCATCGACGGTGTCAAACTCCACGATGCCGAGCGTGCCTACCCCGGCGGCGGCCAAGTAGAGCAGGGCAGGACTACCCAGACCACCGGCGCCCACACAAAGGACCCTGGCATTCTTCAGGCGCTTCTGGCCGCTCATGCCGACATCGGGAATGATCAAGTGCCGGCTGTAACGCCGCACTTCATCCACGGTCAGCTCGGCTGCTGGCTCGACCAAAGGTGGCAACTGCATCGACTTCTCCTGGTTCATCGTTCGAGTGCGTCAGTGGTTACGAAAAACCCTCTGCGCATCACAACCGTGCCAGAGTCGATTGTGTTCCGTCCAACCGGGTCGGACCACGGGCCAGCTGCGGCTAGTTCCTCCACGGGTCCCGTGGTGGCGCTCCCAACACTGCCGCGGCGGTAAAGCCGTTGCCGTACGGGGTTACCCGCAGGAGCCATGTCGCATCCCCAGCCGCATCATCGGGCGCCCTGGCCGTGACCGAGAATCTCGCGTACAGCCCAAGCTCGGTTCGGCAATCCTGCGTAGCCGGCTGTTTTTCAACGGTGCCGACGATGGCGCGCGGAACCTCAAAGACTGCGTTGCTCTTTACCCACCCGACGAACTCCGCACAGGCTTGGTCGACGTTTGACGCAGTGGTGAAAACTCGACGAGCGTTGGGATCCTGACAGTCGAGGTTCGGCTCCATGCACACGGTCTGTATCGGCGCGGGTTCGGTCCACCCTCGCGGTACAGGTAGCGAACTGACGGTGCCCCTGATTTTCTCGGCTTGAACATTCGCAGGCGCAGTGCAGGCAACCATGCATACTGATGCGACGGCGGCAGCTGCCAGCCACGGGATCCTCGATGTCATACCCCCGCTCCACGAGCGCTCCGACGCACATTGAGCTCATGCAGCTCGGCATTGAGTTCAAGCTTCACCCGCGGATCAGTGCTCGCTCCGGTTCTGTCGACGTCATCGAGATACGCCAGATCCGCTTCAAAACGTTCACGCACATCGAACCCAACCGAACCGTGACCGGGAACAACTCGCTCGGCCCGACCGGCAACATCGGCCAACAGCAGCAAGCCAGCGCGATACGTCTCAAGATTTTCGTCGGTCCAGTCGGGCATAGGCAGTTCGAGATCACTGAGCATGTCCCCGGACACCAGCACACCAAGATCGGCGATCTCAACGGCGATGTGATGCTGCGCGTGGGCGTCGTGTTGGTGAATGACGGCGGTCGGGCCGCGCCAGTTCAACGTCGGTCCTTGGATAGGAACCAGATGCCCCGCAAGCTCAATGAGCTCTTCAGGGATGTCACCAATGAGCGGCGCGAGCAATTCGGCTCGACGATTGACGATCGCATCAACTGTGCCCGCCGACGCCCAACGGGGTACCGCACCGAGGTCGGGATGCCACAAGACGTGGTCGTAGTGCATGTGCGTCGACAACCCAGCCACACACGTGACACCGAGTTCGCGCAGGTCCTGCGGAATCGCAGCGAGTTCGTCGGCATCCCATGACGGATCTATGACTAACGCACCACCGTGCCCGTCCAGAATCACCGTCGAATTCGTCACGTAGCGCCGAGACGTAGCAACGTAGACGTGATCGGTAACGGGTGCGAGGCGAATCAGCGAAGACATGACACCAACTGTTTCACGGGCGGTTGCGTGCGCAATGATAGGGATATGACTCGACCGGTAATCGGCATATCTTGCTACAGCGAAATCGCGACGTGGGGTGCGTGGGCAAACACATTGGCCGCGGTGATTCCACGGCAGTACATCGACGCCGTCGAAGCACAAGGCGGAGCGGCCGTTCTCCTTCCTCCGGTAACCAACGCCCAAAGTGCCAGTGCCACCGTTGACCGACTTGATGGCCTCGTTCTCGTTGGGGGCGCCGACATCAATCCCGCCGATTACGGCCAGAAAGCACATGAGACCGTCGACGTACCTCGGCTGGACCGTGACGCGACCGAGCGCGCACTCTACCGACATGCCCGCGCAATCGGGATCCCCGTTCTCGGAGTATGCCGCGGCTTGCAGATCATGGCTGTCGAATCAGGTGGCACACTGATCCAGGATCTTCCGTCAGCTGGCTACGGCGAACTTCACCGCATTCGACCTGCCCATTTCCTCGAGCATGGTGCTCGGTTTACGCCAGGCTCACTGGTCGCCAGACTCCTTGAGACAACCGAAACCGTGGTGAACTCAAGTCATCACCAAGCTGTCGATAATCCCGGCAGTCTGACCATCACCGGTTGGGCCGAGGACGGAACTGTTGAAGTATGCGAAGACACCGAGGCAGCATTCGTCATCGGGATCCAATGGCATCCCGAGATGAGTGACGACCATCGACTCTTTGCCGGCTTGGTGGATGCAGCGCGACGTGCTTCCGGGGATCGTGAGTAACGTCCGCGGCTTGCTGCTCTAACCCTCTCGAGGCGGAACGTAGATAGCCGTCTGACGCGAGGTGGCACATACTCGTCCAGATTCATCCCAGACAACGGCAGTTTCATCCATGATGCCGTCGCGCAAGTAGTGACCACTCACGCGAGATGCCAAGCGGCCCACGATGTCACCGGGGTATAGCGCGATTTGAGCAGCCACCGTGGGCACATTGCCAGGGATGCCCATGCACCAAATGGTCGGCGGCAGAACATCCCATGACGCCATAACTAAGAACGGATCAACGGGCCGCTCATCGCGATACGACACCCATCCGTTCACGACTGGGTGAACACTCGCGTTCCCCCCGAGCATCGCAGCACCGTCACTGGGTTTGAGTCGGTTGTGCAGGGTGTCGAGTAGTTCCATCCCTGGCCCAGACCACGCCGGCCCCGGCTCAACACAATCTTCCCAACCGGGCCCATCGAATGGATCAATATCGTCGATTCGCACCTCGTTGGCTCGCGGCAGGCCAACGGTGACAATGAACTCCGCCAATGCGATGTTGCCGCGAGAGAGGGTCAACCGTGCCGTCGACAAGCGGCCAGTGCGCAATGCAGTGATCTCGAGGTCCGCAGGACCACTACCCCGAGCAACCTCGAGGTAGTGCGCGCTGATCGTCAGAACGGGAGCACCATCAAAGAATTCACTCGCTGCCTGACCTGCCACGGCAGCCAAATACCCGCCATTGAGATGACCCTTAATCGACCAGGCTTCATCTAACTCAATGACGGGCATCGGCATACCTCACAGTGCAAACACGAATTAAACGTCGAGCGGGGTGACGTACGCTCCGGAGATTCCACCATCAACGAGGAAGTTGCTGGCCGTGATGAACGACGCGTCATCACTTGCAAGGAACGCGACAGCCGCGGCGATTTCACTGGCCTCGCCAAAACGACCAAATGGAATGTGCACGAGACGACGTGCCGCACGCTCCGGATCCTTGGCGAAGAGCTCTACCAACAGCGGGGTGTTAACTGGTCCAGGTGAGAGGGCGTTGACGCGAATTCCCTCACGTGCGAACTGCACGCCGAGTTCGCGACTCATCGCCAAAACGCCACCCTTGGAAGCGGTGTACGAAATCTGCGAGGTGGCCGCACCCATCGTGGCTACGAACGATGCGGTGTTGACGATGGCACCCTTGCCCTGACGCTGCATGTAGGGGATGACCTCTTTGCAGCACAGGTACACCGACGTGAGGTTCACCTTCTGCACTCGATCCCAGGCTTCGATTCCGGTCGTCAGGATTGAGTCGTCGTCGGGCGGTGAGATACCAGCGTTATGGAATGACACATCGATCGAGCCGTAGTGATCGAATGCCGTCTTAAACATACGAGCAACATCGTCAGCATCGGTGACATCTGCCTGAACGGCAAGACCCTTCACCTCAGTGGCAACCATTTCGGCGGCCTCAAGATTCATGTCAACGATGACAACATTCGCACCCTCGGATGCGAGGCGATTGGCCGTCGCACGTCCGATGCCACTTCCTCCACCGGTGATGACGGCAGTGCGGTTGGTAAAGCGCTCCACGATTGATCAGCCTTCCGTAGAAATGAATACGTTCTTTACTTCCGTAAACGCCTCGAGAGCGTCCGGACCGAGCTCCCGGCCGAGGCCGGATTTCTTGAACCCACCAAAAGGTGTCCAGTAGCGAACCGATGAGTGCGAGTTCACAGATAGGTTGCCAGATTCGATTCCGCGGGCCACGCGAAGGGCACGACCAACATCGCGAGTCCAGATAGAGCCAGACAAACCAAATTCACTGTCGTTAGCCAGCGCGATTGCATCAGCTTCGTCGTCGAACGGGACAACCGTGACGACTGGGCCGAAGATCTCTTCGCGCAGAAGACGATCGTCACGCGACTCGGCCAGAACCACAGTGGCTGGATACCAGTAACCCGGCCCCTGGGGAGCCGCTCCCCGGATCAGGACGTTCGTGTTCTCGTCAACGAAGGAGGCCACGCGATCACGATGTCCTGCACTGATCAGCGGACCCATATCCGTTGTGGGCATACTCGGATCGTCAACGCGCAGAGCCAAGACCGCTGGCTCAAGCAGCGCGAGGAACTGGTCCATGACCTTACGTTCAATCAGGATGCGTGAGCGGGCGCAGCAATCTTGACCGCTGTTATCGAACACACCGCCCGGTGCCGAGGCAGCCGCCGTTTCTAAGTCCGAATCAGCGAAGATAACGTTGGCGCTCTTGCCGCCGAGCTCGAGCGTGACCGGCTTGACCTGACGGGCACATCCTTCGGCCACGTGAATGCCAACCTCGGTGGATCCCGTGAAGACAACCTTCGCAACGTCAGGATGCGTGACGAAACGCTCGCCAACAACTGAACCGCGGCCGGTGAGGATCTGCAGGACGTTTTCCGGGAACCCAGCCTCGAGTGCTAGTTCACCGATGCGCATGGCGGTAAGAGGGGTGAGCTCTGCGGGCTTAACCACGACGGTGTTACCCGCCGCAAGGGCAGGCGCGACGCCCCAGCCCATGATCGGCATCGGGAAGTTCCACGGCACGATGACGCCCACCACGCCCAATGGCTCACGGAAGGTTACGTCGATACCCCCCGGCACGGGAATCTGATGGCCAAGTAGACGCTCAGGAGCCCCGGAGTAGTAGTTGAAAACATTGGCGATATTGCCCGCTTCCCAGCGCGCATTGCCGATCGTGTGGCCGGCATTGAGAACTTCGAGTTGAGCCAGTTCCTCATTATGTTCTTCGAGCAGCGCGGCGAGTCGGCGAAGTAGGCGCGCGCGATCACCGGGAGCGGTGTTTCGCCACGATGCGTACGCCACCTTTGCCCGCGCGATCGCAGCGTCAGTTTCCTCAACCGAAATTGACGGAACACTGGCAACAACTAATTCGGTGGTCGGACTAATGACCTCGTGCACGGCAGTCACAGATGCCTCTTTCATTGGGAAGTTTCGGACAACATCACGGTTCGAACTTTGACCTTAGAGCCTAGAAACGCTCGAACGTTCGGTAGCGCTCCCAGTCGGTGACAGCGCGACCGAAGGCTTCAATTTCGATACGTCCCATATTGGCGTAGTGCGCTTGCACGTCTTCGCCGAACGTCTTGGCGACCCACTCCGAACCAGACCAAAGAGCAACCGCGTCATCGAGAGTGTGCGGAACACGCTCACCACCAGACTCATACGCGTTACCGGTGGTCTCCGGACCAAGTTCAAGCTTGCGCTCGATTCCGTCCAGACCCGCAGCAACCATCGCTGCGACTACGAGATACGGATTGACATCGCCACCGGGAACGCGGTTTTCCACGCGGAGGCTCGCACCACGACCCACCAACCGAAGCGAGCAGGTGCGGTTATCGCGACCCCACTCGATCGCCGTGGGTGCAAATGATCCTGGCGCGAATCGCTTGTAGGAGTTGATATTTGGAGCGAATAAGAGCGACAGTTCACGCATGTGAGCCATCTGTCCGGCGATGAACGAACGCCCCACGGCAGACAAGCCGTGTTCCTTATCTGACTCGTCAGCGAACACCATTGAGCCGTCGAGGCCGCGGAAGGACAGGTGGGTGTGACACGAGTTGCCTTCACGCTCGTTCCACTTCGCCATGAACGTCAGCGCGTAGCCCTCTTGAGCAGCAATCTCCTTCGCACCGGTCTTGTAGACGACGTGGTTGTCGCAGGTGGTAAGCGCATCCGCGTAGAGGAACGCGATCTCATGTTGACCGAAGTTGCACTCACCCTTGGCACTCTCGACGACCATCCCGGCACCAGCCATGTCGAGCCTGATCTTGCGCAGAAGGGGCTCAACACGAGATGTGCCAATGATCGAGTAGTCGACGTTGTACTGATTGGAAGGGGTGAGGTCGCGGTAACCACGTGACCATGCGTCTTCGTACGTGTTGTTGAAGAGAATGAACTCAAGCTCGGTGCCAACGAAGGCACCCATACCCGCGTCGGCAAGCCGGACGATCTGCTTCTTAAGGATCTGACGCGGTGAAGCAACGACCTCGCGCCCATCGAGCCAGTGCACGTCGGCCTGCACCATGACGGTTCCGGGGTGCCACGGCACTCGGCGCAATGTGGCAAGGTCGTGAGCCATCACCAAGTCGCCGTAACCGCTATCCCAACTCGACATCGCGTAGCCATCTACGGTGTTCATGTCGACGTCCACGGCAAGCAGGTAATTGCAGCCTTCCGTTCCATGCGGCAGCACGTACTCTATGAAGTACGGAGCGTGAACGCGCTTGCCAACCAGGCGGCCCTGCATGTCGGTGATCGCGACGATGACCGTGTCGACAGATCCGTCGGCGACGGCAGTCTTCAACTGCTCCACCGTCATGAAGCCGCCGGCAGATGAGTGATCGCTCATGTCGAGTCCTTCGTTCGTGGTTACCGCGTCAGCGCGTGCAGCACAACCTACTCCCCCAGCGATCGGGTGCACCCGCCGGATCGCTCATGAGGCCTGCTAGCGTCCGATGAGTAGGAATGTGACGCACCAGTACCAGGAGTTCCCTATGACCGCCCAGGTCGCTACGAGTTCACTCCCCACTAGAGCGCGTGTCGTGATTATCGGCGGTGGCATCGTCGGTGCGAGTGTTGCGTACCACCTGACCAAGCTGGGCGTCACTGATCTTGTCCTTCTTGAACAGGGGCAATTGTCGTCTGGCACCACCTGGCATGCGGCGGGCCTTGTCGGCCAACTCCGCGCATCAGAGTCCGGAACCCGACTTGTTCAATACTCGGCCCAGCTGTACGCAGAACTCGAGGCAGAGACGGGCCTATCGACCGGGTACAAGCAATGTGGCGGGGTCACTGTGGCGCGTACCCCAGAGCGGATGACGCAGTTATTGCGCACAGCGGCCCAGGCCGAGGCCTTTAATCTTGAATGCGAGATCCTCACCCCGGCCCAAGCCTTGGAGCATTACCCCGTCCTCGAGATTTCCGACCTTCAGGGCGCGATCTGGCTACCCAAGGACGGCACCGCGAATCCGACTGACGTTACGCAGTCACTTGCGCGCGGTGCGCGGATGCGTGGTGCCCAGATCTTTGAGCGGGTCCGCGTCACGGGCGTGACCACCAAGGACGGAGCGGTCACCGGAGTCGAGACCGAGCAGGGTTCGATCGAGGCTGAGATCGTGGTCAACTGCGGCGGGCAATGGGCTAAGGCGATTGGCCTGATGGCTGGGGTGAACGTACCGCTGCACTCTGCCGAACATTTCTACGTTGTTACTGAGCAGATCGATGGCGTGCATCGCATGATGCCGATCCTTCGCGATCCCGACGGCTATACGTATATGAAGGAAGAGGTCGGCGGCCTAGTAGTTGGAGGGTTTGAACCAGTTGCCAAGCCTTGGGTTTCACCCGACCAGCTCCCCTACCCATTTGAATTCCAACTTTTGGAAGAGGATTGGGATCACTTCGAGATTCTGATGGAGAGTGCCCTACACCGGGTTCCCGTGCTTAACCAAACGGGCATCAAGAAGTTCTATAACGGGCCAGAATCCTTCACCCCCGACAACCAATTCATCCTTGGTGAAGCACCCGAACTTCATAACTTCTTCGTCGGCGCAGGCTTCAACTCCGTCGGTATCGCGTCTGCCGGTGGGGCCGGCCGCGCACTTGCCGAGTGGATCGTGGCCGGCGAACCACAAACTGATCTCGTGGGCGTCGACATTCGTCGATTTGCACCGTTTAACGGCAACAACCAATGGCTGCGCGCCCGAGTCGGTGAAGTACTTGGCCTGCACTACTCCGTCCCGTGGCCAAACCGTGAGTTCGACACCGCGCGACCATTCCGACGCTCCCCAGTGCACGACCGAATGGTGAGCGCGAACGCCTGCTTCGGCTCACGGATGGGATGGGAGCGGCCGAACTTTTTCGCACCCGCTGGGACCGAAGCATCGATCGAGTACTCCTGGGGTAAGCAGAACTGGATCCCATGGGTTGATGACGAACAGCGTGCCGCTCGCGATGCTGTGGCGATCTTCGACGAAACCTCATTCGGCAAGCTGCTTGTTAAGGGCGCCGACGCGCAACGACTACTTCAATGGCTCTGCACCGCAAACGTTGACGTCCCTATTGGCACGGTGGTGTACACCGGTGCACTGAATGCACGAGGTACGTACGAGGCAGACGTCACGGTTACTCGCACCGCCCACGACGAATTCCTCTGGGTTACCGGATCGGCCTCGGTTGCTCGGGATGCATCGTGGATCAGTCGTCATCGTGAGCCAGGTATGCAGGTTGAAGTTGTGGACGTCTCGAGCGCATATGCCGTTCTGGGCCTGATGGGTCCGGCCTCCCGTGCATTATTGGAGTCGGTTTCGCACTCAGATCTCAGCGATGAGGGATTCCCCTTCTCAACCTCACAGTTGATCGACGTTGGGCCGTTCACGGTTCGCGCGACCCGCCTCACATACGTCGGCGAGCTTGGCTGGGAACTCTACGTGCCAGCAGATTTCGCCGTGGGCGTGTACGACCTGCTCAAGGAGCATGGTGCGGCCCATGGAATTCGTGACGCCGGGTACTACGCGATCAATGCGCTCCGCTTAGAAAAGGGTTATCGCGCATTCAGCGCAGAATTGAACCCAACCTACAACCCAGTTGAAGCAGGGCTCACGTTCACCTGCAAGCTCGCCACCGACATCGAATTCCTTGGCCGCGATCAGGTGATTGCCGCTAAGGCTGCTGGCCCCCAGCGACGTCTGGTCTCACTGGTACTCAACGATTCAGCACCGATGATGTGGGGCGGTGAACTTGTCTTGCGTGACGGTGTAGCCGTTGGCCAGGTAACGTCCGCAGCGTTCGGAACAACCCTCAACGCGTGCGTCGCATTGGCATATATCTGGAATCCGAGCGGTGAGGTGGTGAGTCGCGACTTCGTTGACACCGGAACCTACGAGATCAATATTGGGGGCGAGCGGAGCGCCGCTACAGTGCATCTTCGCGCTCCATACGATCCCGAAAACACCAAGGTCAAGTAGTGGGGAGACAGCATGATCGACGTTGACCTGCTCACCCGCCTTGACGAGGTAGAGGCACTGAGCAATCGCGTGGCCGTTGAGGAACTCTCCGGTGGACTCACCAACCGCAACCTCAAAGTGACGACGCCTGACGGGGTTTACGTCGCCCGGCTTTCATCCGAGCAAAGTTCGCTCCTAGCGATAGATCGGTCAGCGGAGCATCTCAATAGCCGCGCCGCTGCCGAATCAGGTGCCTCACCTCGGGTTATCGCCTACGAGCCTGCGCAGAGCATCTTGGCTGTCGAATTCGTGGAGGGCCGCACGTGGAACGAGGCGGACGTGCTCAACCCAGCCAATGCGGAACGCATCGCCACTGCCTGCCGCCAACTACATAGTGGTCCACGCTTCGTCAACGAGTTCAACATGCTCCAACTACAACCGCGCTACTTAAAGATCGTTCAGGAGCACGGCTTCAGACTTCCTGATCGCTATCTGGACTTTACCGAGCAGACTCATGCCATCGCCGACGCCTTGGCTGTGAGACCTGTTTCAACAGTGCCGTGTAACAACGACCTCCTGGCAGCGAACTTTATCGACGCCGGTCATCGGCTCTGGGTGATCGACTACGAATACTCCGGCAACAACGATCCGTTCTTCGAGATTGGTAACGTGTGGAGTGAAGCCACGGGAACCCCGGACGACCTTGACCGTCTCGTAACTGCATATATCGGACATTCCTCCCAAGCATTGACAGCCCGCGCACGGCTGTGGGGCCTGATGAGCAAGTACGGATGGATGCTGTGGGCCTCAATCCAAGACGGCAGCAGCGACCTAGACTTCGATTTCTGGGCGTGGGGCTTAGAAAAGTACGACCGAGCCGTCGCAGAATTCGACAGCGCCGAGTTTGGAACGTGGCTACATAACGTCTCGGGCACCGACTGATTACCCGTCGACTTGTCTCACCCCAAACTCGCCCTGCACGAATTAACCTGCAAAAACACTCCCCAAACAGGCCGTTTGCCTTGTAGGTTCTTCCAGCGTGTCGTGCATCATGCGCCCTGCAGAAGCCGACACACTTTTGATCAAGGCGCAGCGCCGCTGCATCTGACCCTGTAAGGGGTTCCCGAAGGAGGGGACACGTGACTGATATTTCGAATCTCACCGATGACGAGCGCATGCTCGCGGAGTTGGGCTACAAGCAGGAACTAAGTCGTTCATGGAGCGGCTTCTCCAACTTCGCTATCTCGTTCTCGATCATCTCGATCTTGGCGGGCTGCTTCACCACGTTCTACGTAGGTTGGAACAACGGTGGACCAATCGCGATCTCGATCGGTTGGCCGATCATCGCTGCGTTCATCCTCATCATCGGGTTCTGTATGTCAGAGCTCGTATCGGCCTACCCCACCTCAGGTGGTATCTACTGGTGGGCCAGCAAGCTCGGCGGCGTCAAGGCCGGCTTCTACACCGGTTGGCTGAACCTCATCGGCCTGATCGCGATCGTGGCATCTGTTGCCTACGGCGCAGCAACATTCCTCGACTTCGCACTGTCACGCTTCTCTGAGTCGTGGGCCGCTGGCTACTCACTCGAACGCGTCTTCTACATGTTCGTCATTATCTTGGCCCTGACCGCACTGGTGAATATCTTCTCGAGCCACCTGTTGGCCGTGTTTAACAATATTTCGGTGTGGTGGCACGTCGCCGGTGCTGCGATCGTCCTGGTGATCCTGATCTTTGGCCTTAAGTCTGGTGCCACGCACTGGGACGCCGCCAGCGTCTTCACCGGCAAGGTAAACAACACGGCGGGTCTGTTCGGTGGCAACACAGACGGTCCAGGCTTCTGGTTCTACGTCCTTCCGCTGGGCTTCCTGCTCACGCAGTACACGATCACCGGTTACGACGCATCCGCGCACTTGTCTGAGGAAACTCAGGGTGCATCAAATGCAGCTGCTCGCGGTATCTGGCAGTCCATCTTCTACTCAGCGATCGGTGGCTGGATTCTTCTTCTTGCCTTCCTTTTCGCTGTACAGGATCCAGCCGCTGTTTCAGCCGGTGGCGGTGGCGTGCAGGTCATCCTCGACCAGGCATTGAGCCCGACCATGTCCGGCATCGTTCTACTCATCGCGACTATGGGGCAGCTCTTCTGCACCACGGCCTGTCTTACCTCGGCCTCACGCATGCTCTTCGCGTTCAGCCGTGACGGTGCCGTCCCCGGATCGCAGTACTGGTCGCGCGTTAACAAGGCCAAGACCCCGGTTAACGCCGTACTTGCCGTCACCGTTGTTGGCTTCATCTTGACCCTGCCAGCACTCTGGAAGGTCAACATCGGAACCCCAGAGGCTCCGATCTACACGGTGACTGCGTTCTTCGCAATCGTGTCTATCGGCGTTCTCGGGCTTTACCTCGCCTTCGCGATTCCGATCTACTACCGCTGGAAGCAAGGCGAGAACTTCAAGCAGGGTTCATGGAACCTGGGCAAGAAGTGGAAGTGGATGGCACCGCTAGCCGTTGCCGAAATCCTCGTTACCTCGGTCTACTTCATCATGCCTCTGTACCCAGCCGGTGCACCCGAATGGATGCGCGGCATTCTCGGAGCGCCAAGCGGCGCCGAAGTCGCATTCGACTGGAAGTTCGTGAACTACGCACCGCTCGTACTCGGCGGACTGCTCATCGCGCTCTGGGCCTTCTGGCACCTGTCTGCAAAGAAGTGGTTCACCGGTCCGAAGCACACGATCGATCTGCCCGAGAATATTTCCTCGGCTGACGAGATCTACCTCGAGCACCACGAGCATGGCTTCTTGGACCACAAGCCAGGAGAGCACGAGTCGCAGTCGGAGTAAGTTCTGACTCGCTAGAAATCTAAAAATGACTGAGGGGCAGCCGATATCGGTTGCCCCTCAGTCATTTTCACTGGTCAGTTGCTGACAACTAATCTGCTGAACCCATGAGAGCTCGCCACGCATTGGCCACCAAGACCGGGTGCTCAATCTGTGCGACGTGACCAGCATCAGGCACGACCAAGACTCGAACATTCGGAAATGCCTTGGTATGCGCGTGAATCGGATCGACAAGCTTGTCGCGCCGGCCATAAACGAGCATGGTCGGGATCTCGATACCCTCCGCCAATTTCCACGGACGAGATGGTGAACGATCAAGATAGGTTGCTAGCAATCCACGTAACGACTGCAGAAATGCATCGCCTGCGTACGGCAGTTCATCGCGTCGACGTACCTCGTCAACCGCTTGATCCATACGTTCCTGCGGGACAGAGTTGGGATCAGCGAAACACACATCCACTGTCGCCTTGGCACGCATGGAGGGATCCATGGCGAGGTACCGCTTGTACAACCGCATCCCCACCCCAGGGGTCGCAATCACAGGCAGGTGCGCATTAGTACGTCGTACACCGATCTTGGGTAACGCAGGGCTGACCAGCGTCAACGTCTTAACGTGATCGGGATGACGGGCAGCTAGCTGCAGTGCGATGGCCCCACCCATGGAGTTTCCGAATACGTGAACGGGCTGGCCGCCGAACCGATCTGCGATCAGTTCGGCAATCGACTCAGCGGAACGCTGTGGTGAGTAATCCCCATCGCGAGGTGGTGGTGACCAACCATGCCCCGGAAGATCGACGGCAACACATTCAAGTTGATCACGAAGTAGCGCCATGAGGTCGGTCCAGTTGGAGGCATTGCCACCAAGCCCGTGGATGAAAACCGCTGGTTCGCCTACCTGGTTCAGTGCCTGGGCATATCTAACCGAGATCGTTCCGTTGCTGATCAGAACATCCTCACGTGGCCACGGTTGTGGAAGGTTGCCAAGCAACTCGTGGGTGGTACGCGGGATATCAGCCATATCGTCAGTCTAATTCGCCATAACGATCCGTGACTCAACCGCCGGTTTTTTGAACGATCTCATCATTTTCGAGGCCTTGGGGACTTTCCAAAACTATGGGACTTTCGTAAGCAGCGTCAGACGTTGGGATGTTCAGACAACCGACGATTAACCGCATCCAACGTGGCCCGAATCACCGCTTGACGTACATCGTCTCTAACCTCTGATGCACCGGTTAATCGTTCCGATCCGCCAGCAGGGAATCGAACTACCTGAACAATTGCGACCCGTTCTTCGTTCACATTCGTAATGACCACCGCTTCAAGTTCGAGGTGCTCACGGTGGTCGATCGCGTGCGAGATGGCGCCAAGAGTCGCCTGCGCCACTGACCGATTAACCCCAGACGAGGTCGTCGAACCTAGCGCGTGGCCCATGAATTCCGATCCACCCTGAGACAGGCAGACAGACGCGCGCATTCCCAGTCCGTCTGCGGCCAGCGTGAGATACGCGATGGCCAGGCGTGCGCGCGCATCAGCCTCCACCTCAGGCCGTTCAGGTACCGCGGACACAGTCGTTGGCGAATCGATGGACGAGGCGAACACCTGCCCACGTGACGGATGACGGGCGGCGGACGTCACGACATCGTCGTGGAAATCCCCCGAGCCATCCCCGACAGCTCCAAACCGACCGAGGAAGGATGCAAGATCTCCCTCAAGCGGAACTACCACCGCGCTGACATCCACGCCGCTGACATCCATGGCGCGGGGATCCTCGTCGTCATCGCAGGCTTCAACAACACAAAGCCGCGGAGCAGGGTCGACAGGACGTGGGGTGGACGTGGTCGAGACCTCGATCGATCCACCATCGAGTGCTAGGCCAAACTGCATGCGCAAGATGCGATTCACGGACGTCGCCACGACAGATTCATCAGCATCCGACTCAAGGACAAGCCGCACCACATCGTGGGCCCCAGATGTCGCCACCTGACCGTCATTAGGCCCTACGAAAACGTCAGAGACACCCGGCACAACTGACAAAGCAGCCTGAACATCGGCAGCATCAAAGGTGCGCTGGGCTTCGTCTCGTCCGATCACATCCTCCACGTTAGGAGAGGTCGGGGGTTTGTTGCGCGGCGAACTACGCCGTTCACGTCCAAGAATCATCCAAATTGGCGCAATGTTACGCAGCGTGACACCACGACCGGATTGCGCCATCGGCACACGGGAATTGCCGACGAGTACGATCGAGTCATGACCTCGTCCCCCAGCCCCGTGCGCGCTACTACACGCACGCAGCGGATGCCCCGCGACGAGCGTCGAGCCCAACTACTTCTGGTGGCTCGCGAAGTTTTCGTCGCGGCTGGTTACCACGCGGCTGGCATGGACGATATCGCCGATGCCGCTGGAATCAGCAAACCGGTCCTCTACCAGCACTTCCCCAGCAAACTCGATCTGTACCTCGCGCTGCTAGACGAAGCCACGGACACTCTCCAGGCCGAATTAGAGCGAGCCGTTGCCTCCACAACCGATAACAAGCAACGCGTCGCTGCCGCAACTGCGGCCTATTTCGACTTCGTCAATGATCGGCTCGGTGGCTTTCGACTGGTCTTTGAATCAGACCTCACTAATGAGCCCGCGGTCCGACTTCGCATCGATCAGGCATCAGACCGGTGTGCTGATCTGATCAGCCGAGTGATCGCACAAGACACGGGTTTAACGCAGGGCGAGGCCACTCTGCTCGCGGCCGGAATGGCGGGCTTGTTGCAGACAGCCGCTCGCTATTGGAGCCGCGGCGATACTCAGGTGAGCCGGGAAGATGCCACTCGGTTGATCAGCGCTCTGGGCTGGCGTGGAATTTCGAGCTTTCCGCTTTCCCACCCACCCGAGTAACGACTACGCCGAGGGCGAATCGCGGCCCAATCGGGAAGCGATCGGGTGCCGCAACCGTTAAGTTTCCATTGACGAACTCGGCAAGCACAGCCCACCGCTGGTGGGGGCGAACCGAGATTGCAGAATAGGTATCTGATGAGCGCATCAACGAAGAGCAAGACGACAGCGGAGGTTTTCAGCGTGGAGGTCAAGATCGGTGTTCAGCAGGCGGCCCGTGAGGTCGTTCTGGAAAGCACCCTCACCCCGGAAGATGTCGTAGCCCTCGTTTCGAGTGCGGTGGCCGATGGCAGTGCCCTGGTGCTCGGCGACGATAAGGGCCGCACAGTTTTGATTCCAGGTGACAAGATCGCCTACGTCGAGATCGGTGCAAGTGAACGCGGCCGGATCGGCTTCGGCACCCCCAGCTAGTACTGGCCGACTCAATCGAACCAACAGCCAAGACGCGAATCCGATCACGTTCGGATTCGCGTCTTTGTCTTAGGCCTGGAGACCCAGAATCTGCATCCGCTGGGTATGCGCTGCAGTCAGGCGGGCAAACATCTCGCCTAGGTCGCCGAAATCCATCCCGGGCCGTTGCGCATCACCGATCAATAGTCGCGACAGACCATCACGCTCAGCGATAACTCGCTGCGCCTGCGAAATAGCCTCTCCGACGAACCGTCTCCCCCACAGGGCCAACCGTCCCGATAGCCGCGGATCCCGCTCAATCGCAACCAAAATCGTTGCTACGGCGAAGTTGGAATGACCAGTATCTCCACACACGTCCAACACTAAGTCGCGGGTATGCGGGTCGAGCTGATGAGCAATCTCGCGATAGAAGTCAGATGCAATGCCGTCACCGACATAGGCCTTGACCAAACTTTCGTACCAATCACTTGGGGCAGTCTGAGTATGAAACTCTTCAATCGCATCGACAAACGGTGCCATCGCCTCAGCCGAATCCACGCCAAGCTCAGCTAGTCGCTCGGCGAGCAGCGTGAAGTGACGAATCTCCGCACTGGCCATCAGGGCCAACGCGGACTTATCGGAAAGGGTAGGCGCGGACGACGCATCTGCCGCGAGCCGTTCGAAGGCAACGAGTTCGTTGTACGCAAGAACGCCAAGCAGATCGATCACACCCTCGCGATAACGCACATCAGTTAGGGCGTCCACCTCTGCCGTTGAATCGGCATGGCTTACATTCGGCGACTCGGTCACGAACGGTGAATCTACTCGTCCATCGGCCCCCACGCCTACGAACCGGTGAATCCAACGCATGTGATCTTGGTATGCGGATCACGGTGGCACGAGTTTGGCCGTCGAGCAGGTAGACTTAAGTCGTCCAAACCGGTCACGGTGGCTGACAATCGAATTTCTCCGTGACCACCGCCGACGGCGCACGTGCGGGCGCACCACAGTTTTCGCGATTCCCATCCGCTGACGAACATGTGGCAGTGCGCCCATGATGCCGGCGAACTTACGGAGTAGGCCCTGAGCACCATTTCTGAGAACGATTCAATCGAGATCGACGAGAACTCGTCGGGAATTGAACCGTCAACGCCCAAGACATTCGCCGAACTCGGCGTTCACCCCGCAATTGTGCAAGCACTTGCCGAAGACGGCATCATCACTGCATTCCCGATCCAAGAACAGACATTGCCGTTAGCCCTCGGTGGCTCAGACCTCATTGGTCAGGCGAAGACGGGAACCGGTAAGACTCTCGGCTTCGGCATCCCTGCATTGCAGCGGCTCACCGCACCTGGCGACCAGGAGTGGGCAGACCTACCGGATGCCAAGAAGGGCAAACCACAGGCATTGGTGATCGTGCCAACCCGTGAACTCGCACTCCAGGTGGCAACTGACCTTGAGAAGGCTGGCCGGCACCGCGGGGTTCGAGTGCTCTGTGTTTACGGTGGTAGAGCTTACGAGCCGCAAGTTGAAGCACTCCAGCGCGGTGTCGAGGTTGTCGTCGGAACCCCTGGCCGGTTGATCGATCTTGCCAAGCAGGGCCACCTGAATCTCAAGCATGTGTCGACGCTCATCCTTGATGAAGCTGACGAGATGCTCGATATGGGCTTCCTTCCTGATGTCGAACGACTTGTTTCTCTCGTACCTGCCGTGCGTCAGACAATGCTGTTCTCGGCAACAATGCCTGGACAGATTGTTGCCCTCGCCCGTCGCTACATGACGCAACCAACGCATATTCGCGCATCGGATCCCAACGATGCAGGTTCAACGGTTGACGCAATCGAGCAACATGTCTGGCGTGCACACAGCTTAGACAAGCAGGAACTGATTGCCCGTGTCTTGCAAGCTGAAGGACGCGGCTTGACAATCATTTTCTGTCGCACCAAGCGCAACGCTCAGAAGGTTGCCGACGACCTCACTGAACGTGGCTTCGCGGCCGCCGCCGTCCACGGCGATCTTGGCCAAGGTGCTCGCGAGCAGGCACTTCGCGCCTTCCGCAACGGCAAGGTCGACGTACTCGTCGCCACTGATGTCGCTGCCCGCGGCATCGACGTCGCTGACGTCACACATGTCATCAACTGGGAATGCCCCGAGGACGATAAGACCTACCTTCACCGCATTGGTCGAACCGGTCGCGCTGGAAACAGTGGTGTCGCTGTGACCCTTGTCGATTGGGATGATCTGCATCGTTGGAAGATGATCAACCAAACACTCGGGCTACCTTTTGCCGACCCCATTGAGACGTATTCATCAAGCCCGCACGTCTATACCGGGCTCGGGATTCCTGAAGGAACCAAGGGTCGCCTACCGAATGCATCAAAGACGCGTGCCGGTTTGGACGCAGAGGCTCTCGAAGATCTCGGCGAAACGGGCGCATCCAAGGGCCGGCGCTCCAAGACCCCCAGCTCATCTTCGAAGTCCGCTGGCTCATCGGGTGGAAAATCCGGAACCTCAAAGTCCGGCGGTTCGGCGGCGGGAAGTAAGCAGCCCGCCCGTACATCGACTAGTGAGAAGACGTCCGGCGCTGGCAAGCCACGCCAACGGCGACGCACTCGCAAATCAACCGACTTGGCCCCCGCTAGCGAGTAGCCCCCAGTAGGCTGATCGGCTATGAGCGATGCCGGTCAGCCACAGTCCTACTTGTTCGTGCCCGCGTCAACACCTGATCGAATCCCCAAGGCGTTGGCAACCGAAGCGCATCGGGTCATCATCGACCTCGAAGATGGCGTGGGCATTGACGACAAGCACTCGGCCCGGGCCGGTTTAGCCAACCTTCACCTTGAACAACGTGTCGTCATACGTGTCAACGCAATCGGTACTGAATTCTTCGAGCCGGACGTTCGCGCGGTCTGCGACTTGCCATGGGTTGAAGCCATCATGCTTCCCAAAGTTGAGTCTGCACTTCATGTAGAACGGTTGCGCGCCCTGATCCCAACTCGCATGGCCATTTTGGCGCTGGTCGAATCCGCTCTTGGTATCGTTCGTATCGACGAGATCGCCGCAGCCCGCCCGCAGCGGCTGATCTTTGGCAGTGCTGATTACCTTGCCGATATTCGCGCTTCCTTTAGCCCTGAGGTGTTGAGTTACCCACGGACGAGATTGGTCATCGCATCGCGTGCATTTTCGTTACCGGCGCCGGTAGACGGTCCAGCAATCGTCATGAAAGACGTTGATGCAATCCGCACAGACGCAGCCGCCGCACATGCGCTGGGGATGGGTGCGAAGCTTTGTATTCATCCAGCGCAGGTTCCGGTCGTCAATGAGGTATTCGGCATCAGTGACGAGCAACGTCGATGGGCGCAGGCGGTTCTCGTCGAGGCGACCAAGCACAGTGGCGCCTTTTCATTCGAAGGCGACATGATCGATGAGCCGATTCTCAAGCGAGCACGACTTATGCTCGCTACCGGGGATGCCCACACCGTCAACGTCGATTAGGGTGCAGCATGACCTCCGATAGCCATCACTCACCGGCCCCACTTGAGGGTCTACGCATCATTGATGTGTCCACGTATGTCGCCGGGCCAAGCGGTGCCATGACGATGGCGCAAATGGGCGCGGACGTGATTCGAGTGGATCCCATCGGTGGTGCACCAGATGTGCGGCGCCTTCCGCTGGCACCGCAGGGTCAGAGCCTGTTTTGGGCGGGGCTCAACAAGGGCAAGCGATCCATTGAGGTAGATCTCGGGTCAGCCGAAGGACGTGCTCTCGTCCAGGCTCTCATTGCCGCGCCCGGTCCCGAAAGTGGCTTCGTCCTGACCAATTCAGTTGGCGCCAGATGGCTTGACTACGAAGAACTTCGCACGCTTCGCGATGATGTCATCAAGGTGTTCATTCGTGGACGCAGCGATGGCAAGGCGGCAGTCGATTACACGATCAACGCAGAGGTCGGACTACCGTGGCTCACCGGTCCGATCGAAAGTGGCCGACCTGTTAATCACGTCTTACCCGCTTGGGATCTCATGACGGGCGTCTACGCAGCTACCGCTGTCCTAGCCGCCGAGCGCGTGCGCAATCGCACCGGACGCGGACAAAACATCGATATCAGTCTGGCCAACGTCGCCGTGGCCACGATGGCGAATCTGGGTTACGTCGCTGACGTTGAGATCAACGATCGTCGACGTGTGCGCGATGGAAACTTCCTCTATGGCGGTTTCGGTATTGATTACCAAACAAACGACGACGTGCGCATCATGGTCGTGGCGCTCACACCTCGACATTGGCGCAGTTTGATCGAGCTAACGGGAGTTGCCGACGCCGTCGACCGTCTACAGGAATCTCTCGGCGTTGACTTCGCTGTCGATGGCGACCGCTTTACCCATCGTCGGGTGTTGAACGACCTCATTCGTCCGTGGTTTCAAGAGCGAACTGGCGACGAAGCGATTGCCGGACTTGAAGCGGCCGGAGTTCTTTGGGGTAGGTACCGGACGGTCAAGGAGCTAGTTGAACAACCCGATTCACTACTGTTTAGCAGCGGCATCATGCACAACGTTGACCAACCAGGAATTGGCACTTACTCCGTGCCAGGGCCAGTCCTAGAGTTTTCTGATTGGGATGCAGGCGAACCGAAGCCGGCGCCGATCCTAGGTGAACACACCAACGACGTACTTGGCTCGGTACTTGGCCTCGATGCCCATGAACTCAGTGATCTACGCAATCGCGGTGTTATCGGTGGCCGAGAGTCATAAAACCTTAGTTCGGAAGGTCTGCCGGGCTTGCTAGAAGCCGTTGCGCGTGTACTCGGTAGACGTCTGCACCACGAAGATGCGGTGACGTCGAGAGCACGGTGCGGCCAATCGCTGGAGCTTCGGCGAACCGAACTGACCGCGGAATGGGCGGGGTAAGTACAGGCATGTCGTAACGCGTACCAATGTCGGCAAGAACAGCCTGCGCGTGGGTCGTGCGTCCGTCGTACATCGTCGGCAGAAAGCCGAGTACTACTAAGTCAGGGTTAGACACCCGCTGCACTTCAGCAACCGTTTCAACGACTTGACCAACGCCTCGGTGGGCAAGGGTTTCGCATTGCAGTGGCACCAACACCTCGTGCGCAGCTGTCAACGCATTGACTGTCAAGATTCCAAGCGTCGGCGGACAATCCAACAAGATGATGTCGTAATCGTCATCGATCAGGGCCAGTGCTCGCTGGAGCGTAAACACCGCGTTCGACTTACCCACCAGCGTTGCCTCAGATTGGGCCAAGTCGATCGTGCTCGGAAGTAGGTCAACGCCTTCCTGCGTGGCAAGAATGACGTCACGGGCACTTCGCTGCCCGGCGATCACCTCATGAACAGAGGCCTGAAGATCTTCTGGATCAATCCCCATGGAGAACGTAAGACAGGCCTGCGGATCGAGATCGACGAGCAGTACGCGTTGCCCCAATTCGACCAGAGCCACGCCAAGGGACGCCACTGTCGTGGTCTTGCCGACCCCGCCCTTTTGGCTGGCAACCGCGATTCGACGGGCCATCTGCTGTCGAGCTCCTTCATCTCAGGCACCTAGGAATTCGCGGCGCTGAACACCACCTTAGGCAATGAGGCTACAGCGTGCGTGCATCTACGGTGGGACCGTACGATTCATTGCGTGAGCACCCCACCTTCGTCCACCTTTCCTGACGGTGTCGAGTACATCTCCATCACCACGCGTCGTGCCGAATTGGCGAGTGTGCGGCTGGATCCAGTTGGCGATTGCCGAGGAACCGTGGTCCTGGTACCGGGGTTCACCGGCTCGAAGGAAGACTTCATTGCCGTCTTCGAACCTCTCGCTGAGCGCGGCTGGTCGGTCGTGTCGTATGACCAATTAGGCCAGCACGAATCCACCGGCCCAGACCATCACGATGCCTATTCCCTCGAGCAATTCGCCGACGATCTGCTCGACGTGGCACGCGAGATAGGCGCCGGCCCTGTGCATGTGGTGGGTCATTCATTTGGTGGGCTCGTGAGCCGTCACGCCGCCCTTGTGGATCAGGGCGAGTTGTTCACCTCACTGACGTTGTTTTGCACCGGCCCCGGACCTATCAATGTGAATCGTCACGACAACCTCAACGCACTCGTCGCAGCTCTGCCCCATACTCCTCTTCCTGTGATTTACCAGATCATGGACGCCGCTGACCGCGCCAGCGGATGGGAACCACCGAGCCAGGCCGTTGCCGACATGTTGGAATCGAGATTCTTGGCTAACTCTCCACACGGACTTCGGAGTAAGGCTGAGATCTTGTTATCGGTGCCAGACCGCACCGACGAGCTCGTAGCGCTTGCCAGCACCGGATTTCCGGTGTGGGTCGTGTATGGAGCCGACGACGATGCGTGGCCAATCGCAGAACAAGATCAGGTAGCCGCCGCTTTGGGGATCTCACCGGTGGTCATCCCCGATTCGGCTCATTCACCCAACGCGGAAAATCCAGAAGCAACCGCGGCTGCGTTGGATGACCTCTTCACTCGATAGCCCGTCTGGGCGTTCGAGTTCATAAAGTTAGCCGCACGGGGTGTTAAATCCGGACAAAGGGGGTAGAGAGTCATGGTGACGACACTTACGCTCGACCTTAACCCCGAGCCAATGTCCGCACCACGAGCCAGACATGCAATCCGGGAGTTCCTCACGACCGCATGGCTCGGCGCTGACATTGCCGATTTCGAGACCCGGTTAGACGACGCCCTGCTGGTGACCACGGAACTGGTAAGTAACGCGATCCGACATGGCTCAGGCCACGTCGTGCTCGAAGCAGCAGCCGATGTGGTCGAAGGCAACCCAACGGTGTGCTTGGAATGTCGAGATGACGGCCAGTGGGCCAGCCCACTGGGTGTGATGTCGCTATTCGCAGCCACTGAAGCGTCGGCCGAACTCGATGATGGCGGCAGGGGCCTGCACATCGTTCAAGCCTTATGCAGCGAGGTCGAGATCAGCCATGACGTGCCGGGTTCAATAGTTCGGGCCAAGCTTCCCTAACCCTGGTCGTCTTGCACGGAGTCGCGCGCCAACCCATCCCATGGTTGCAGCTCTTCCGACGCATCTTGCCCGCTGGGACACCATCTCCGATAGTCACACCATGAACACATCATTCCCGGATTGGCAGGGAACACCTCGTCAATGGCTGCGATGGCTGACGCATCACCATCAGCAGCATCCTCGGCCAAACCATTGAGTCGCGTCTTCCAGATCTCCGTGGCAGTCGCCGCCTCATCGGCTATCTCCTGCGCTCGCCCCAGGTGGCGTTCAAGGGTTTGTGGCGAATGCTCGAACGCTGACACACTTTTCGTTGGTAAGTGATGAAGTTCAACTCGACGCGAGCGACGGCGCAAGGTCTTGGCCGCAGCAACGACGTAGATCGCCAGAGCAAGTGACGTTCGCGCGTCGTTGTCATCAAGTGCCCGGCGTCCGGTCTTGTAGTCGACGATGACCAGTTCGTCTCCGCCATCGGCACTATCGCGCAGATCAATGCGGTCTACCCGACCCGAGAGTGCCATCCCGTGGGTGGCCGTGGACACCGTACGCTCGACGCCAGCCGGCTCTGCCTGCACATCTTGCTCCCGCAGGTAGTCCACAGTCATGTCAGCTGCTCTGGCTCGCCATTCCCGTGACTGCACGCCATCTCGAAAACCCTCATTGATCCAACCCTGTTCGACCCGTTCAACGGCGTAATCGAGGGTCCGCGTTTGAGGATCAGCTACGAACCAATCGCGTAAAGCGTTGTGCACACTGGCACCTACCGAGTTATGCGCCCAAGGCGCGCCCTTGGCTTTGCGATCGAGATAGGTGAAGCGAAAACGACGGGGACAGTCCGACCAGGTGACGAGTTTGGTAGGCGTGCATGAGAACAGCCGGGTAGGCATACCGTCGAAGGTGTCCTGCGCATCCACACAACGATCCTGTCATGCGGATCCGCCAGCGGACCAGAGAACGCAGTTAGCCGCGCACCCGAGTTCGATCAGGATCAAAGAAGGGCCGGATCGACATCTGGGCGCTGTGACGGGTTCCGGCCACGGCGACCTCGAAATCACCTGAGTTCAGCCACTCGGCGGTAACACCGTCTGGGTTGTCTATCGACGCAAGTCCAACTGACGCACCGAGGGTATGACCATATGCACCCGCGTTGACGTATCCGATGTACTCACCGTTGCGATAGACGGGCTCGGATCCATGAAGTAGAGGCTCGGGTGAATCCATCAGGATCGACACAATCCGCGACGGATACGTTCCACGCCTTTCAATCAGCGCATCGCGACCAATGAATCCACCCGACTTATCCCATGCGACCGCGAAGGCGAGGCCTGCAGAGATCGGCGTATCGGTGTTTTCGATATCGACGGAGTATTCACGATAGCCCTTTTCAAGCCGCAGACTTTCCATCGCTGCCAAGCCAATGGGCTGCATCCCGAACTGCACACCCACGGCGTCTAGTGACTCCCATACCGAAACCGCCTGATCCCACGGGATATAGAGCTCGAAGCCAAGTTCGCCGAGATACGTCACACGCAATGCAAGCACGCGGGAGTAGCCCAGCTCGATTTCCCGGGCGGTTAAGTAAGGAAAGGCAGCCTCTGACAGATCGTCAGGTGAAATCTGACTTAGCAATTCACGCGACCTCGGGCCCTGAACGGTGAGCAGCGCCATGGAGGTTGTCACGTCCGTAACAACAACGCGCTCAACGGATTGCAGCTCACGTCGAATCATCGATTCGACACGTCGGTGCGAGATATCTGATACTGCGATCAAGAACTTTTCGTCCGCAAGTCGCGTAATGGTCAGGTCTGCTTCGATACCACCGGCTGCGTTAAGCCACTGTGTATAGACGATTCGTCCCACGTCACCGGCCACCGAATTCGCACTCAATCGTTCGAGCACTAGCGCTGCATCTGGACCTTGGACGTAAAACTTAGACATCGACGAGACGTCCCCAACACCAACCGCCTCACGTACTGCACGATGCTCAGCGGCAACCCACGGGGTCCACTCACCATGCCCCCACGTCCACGGGATTGCCGGCATCTTTCCTGTCGGCGAGAACCATTCCGGAAGTTCCCAGCCGTGGCCCATCGCGAAGTGCGCACCACGCGATGCCCACACTTCATGCAGTGGGCTTCGACGAATATTGCGGGCGGTGCGCTGTTCGAAGGTTGGGAACGACGGTGCAACCCACAGGCCAACCTGTTCAGTTACCCGCTCGGCTCGAAACTTGAGTGTGTTCTCGAACGGCACCGTTCGGTCAACGGCATGTGAAACGAGATCAAGTGGCGCTACCCCATCGACGATCCACGAGGCCATGACACTGCCCATGCCGCCGGCACACATGATGCCCATCGAGTTCATTCCGGCCGCCACATACATCCCATCGAGTTCGGGGACGGGGCCGAGCATCGGAGTGTTGTCATGGGTGAAGCTCTCTGGCCCGCAGAAGAACGTTCGGATTCCCGCAGTTTGTAAAGCTGGGATACGTTCCATCGCAGCGTCCATGTACGGCATGACGCGGTCGTAATCCGGCGGAATGGTTCCAAACGCAAACTCAGTCGGTGCACCCTGTGGGAACCATGCAGCAGCAACCGGTTCGAAGATGCCGCACATCAGACCCCCACCCTCTTCGCGGTAATAGCCGAATGAGGTGGGATCTTCGATGATCGGAAGATCTCGGTGTACCCCGTCGATGGGCTCGGTGAGAACGTAGTAGTGCTCCGCCGCCTGCAGCGGCACGTCGACATTCACCGCCGCCGCCAGTTGCCGAGTCCACAATCCGGCCGCGAGCACCACGGTGTCACATTCAATGTCTCCTGCGTCGGTCATGACGCCCGTCACACGTCGCCCGTGACGAATGAACCCGGTAACGGTGACACCTTCTACGATCGTTGCCCCACCATTCTTGGCGCCCTTGGCTAGAGAGATCGTGATACCGACCGGATCGGCTCTACCCTCATCAACCACATACGAGGCTTCGAGGATGTCGTCAGTTTTCGCCAGTGGGAAAAGCTCACCCACCTCGCGGGCTGAGATCAGTTCGTTGGGAACACCGAAGTGGATCTGGAAATCACGTTCACGTCGAATCAACTCCAGGTGATGTGGGGTGCACGCTGTGACAATGTGCCCCACTGGACGAAAGCCGGTCGAGTGCCCGGTTTCAGCTTCGAGCCGGGAGTAAAGGTCGCGCGAATAGCGGGCAATCCACAGCGAGGACTCAGTGTGGTAGCCACCGCTGGTGATGAGACCAGCCGCATGCCACGTCGTGCCAGAGGTCAATTCGTTCTTCTCAAGTAGTACGACATCGCAGACACCGAGTTTGGTGAGGTGATAGGCAATTGATGCCCCGATAACCCCACCACCGACGATGACGATCCGCGCACGGGTGGGCAGAATCGCCGTCATGAGGAACCCAAGGCCGTTGTCATCCCGATACTCGGGTGCGGTCGGGGTCATAGAACGGTCGCAACGACAGGGTTACCGGATACGACGAACCCGCGATTGTCGCGGTGAAGCCGCCACTGGCTAGCCACTCGCCGGTAACTCCGTCGGCATGATCGATACTGGCCAGACCGACCGACCGGCCAAGGGTGTGGCCAAACGCGCCGGCAAGAACGTAACCGACCCACGTGCCATCTTTGTAAACACCCTCCGCACCCCACAGCAGTGGCTCAGGATCCTCAACAAGGATCGACACGATGCGGCTGCTCTTATCGGCGCGAAGCTCGCTCAGTGCCTGCTTGCCACGGAAATCCGTCGGCTTGTTCCAGGCGACTGCAAAGGCGAGCCCCGCTGACACCGGCGTATCAGTGTTTTCGATATCAACTGCGTAATCGCGGTATCCCTTTTCCAGTCGCAGCGAGTTCATCGCTGTCAGGCCCACCGGTTTAAGGCCAAGGTCGCCACCAGCGGCTTCCAAGGTTTCCCACACCGACACCGCCTGATCTGACGGTACGTACAACTCGAAGCCCAGCTCGCCCACATAGGTAACACGAAGGGCGAGTACTCGCGAGTAACCCACCTCGATGTGCCGTGCAGTGAGATACGGGAATGCACGTTCGGAAAGATCATCTGGGCTTACCCTGGCCAGCAATTCACGAGACTTGGGACCTTGTACGGTCAGCAGCGTGTATCCGGGCGTGACGTCAGTGATGACGGCGAATTCACCCTCTCGAACCTCATCACGCACCATCTTCTCTACCCGTCGATGGGTGATGTCAGAGACGACAACGAGAAACTCGTCGTCGGCAAGCCTGGTTACCGTGAGATCGGCTTCGATCCCACCAGCCTCGTTAAGCCATTGCGTATAGACGACACGACCGACAGCACCTGCGACATCGTTGGCACTGAGCCGATCGAGGACCTCAGCGGAATTCGGACCTTGCACCAAGAACTTCGACATCAGCGTCATATCAATGACACCAACGTTTTCACGAATTGTGCGATGCTCTTCGGCTACCCACGACCGATGCTCCCCGAGATCCCAACTGTGATGTTCGATAGGGAACTTTCCGGTGGGCGAGAACCATTCGGGGTATTCCCAACCGTGGGAGCAGGCGAACTTCGCACCACGCGCGGCCCAGACGTCGTGTAGCGCTGTGCGACGAATATTGCGTGCCGTTTTGTTGTGGAAGTTCGGGAACCCACCGTCACCGAACAGAACACCCAGTTGCTCAACAGTGCGCTCGGTTCTGAAGCGAAGTGTGTTTTCAAATGGAAGCGCACGTTCGACGTGATACCCCGCCATATCAACGGGCGCCACCCCATCAACAATCCATGAGGCAAGTGCACTTCCGATTCCACCGCCGGACAGGATGCCAACCGAGTTCAACCCGGCCGCCGCCCACATCCCATCGAGTTCAGGGACTGGGCCGACCATGGGCATCACGTCGTGGGTGAAACTCTCCGGTCCGCAGAAGAAGGTACGAATACCCGCGGTTGCAAGAGTTGGAATTCGCTCCATCGCGTTGTTTAAGAACGGGGTAACTCGTTCGTAGTCAGGCGGAATCGTCCCGAAGGCAAACTCGTTGGGCGCACCCTGCGGATACCAGGCTTTGCCAACTGGTTCGAAAAGGCCGACCAGCAAACCACCACCCTCTTCACGGAAGTATCCGTAGGAACCTGGGTCTTCAACGATTGGCAAATCGCGATTAACCCCTTCCATCGGCTCGGTCAGAAGGTAGTAATGCTCTGCTGCCTGCAGAGGAATGTCGACGCCTGCTGCACGAGCGAGCTGCCGACTCCACAGCCCAGCTGAGATAACGACGTGTTCACAGTCGATATCACCCTGATTGGTGCTCACCCCCGTAACTCGATGACCAGTCTTGATAAATCCGGTGACGGTGATGCCTTCCACGATCGTCGCCCCGCCCTGTTTCGCGCCTTTGGCAAGAGCAGTAGCGACGCCCACGGGATCAGCGCGACCTTCGTCTACAACGTAGGAAGCGGCAAGAATGTCGTCGGTTTTGAGCAGCGGGAACAGGTTTGCGACCTCGGCTCCGGAGATGAGTTCATTAGGTACGCCGTAGCCAACTTGGAAGTCGCGCTCTCTTTTAATCGACTCAAGATGTGGCTCATCGCAGGCGATGTGCAGGTGCCCCACGGGACGAAAACCTGTGGAGTGACCGGTTTCGTCTTCAAGTCGCGCGTAGAGGTCGCGCGAGTATCGAGACATCCACAGTGAGGTTTCAGTGTGATAGCCGGCACTGGTGATCAAGCCAGCGGCGTGCCACGTCGTACCGGCGGTTAACTCATGCTTTTCCAGCAGCACCACATCGGTAACGCCCAGTTTCGTTAAGTGATACGCCACCGAGCAGCCAATGACACCACCACCCACGATGACGACGCGGGCACGAGCGGGAAGTTGATCGACCACGAGAATTCCTCACCGTCAGCTGGTTGCGGGCCCGTCCTATCACTTGATAGGCACACCCTAGCAATGGAGGGTGATCGACGAAAGGCTAGACCTGAGCCAATATCTGCGGTGCACACCATTGCACCGGTAATCCCTGCGCTGGTGAATCGGCTACATGAATACGTTCACCCGGCCGAGCCTGCACCCCTTCGAGCATGGGCCACGGTCGTAGCACCACGGGGAACGATGACCCGATCCGACCCTGATGAAATTCGCGGGACACCTCAATCAGAGGGCTCGTCGGGCTCGCCTTCGCAGCGAGCCCTTCGAGCAACGCGGCGAACTCGGCACGCTGTGCATCCGTTAAGTACATCCACACCGAGGAATGCCACAGCACAAGAGCTGTGCCTTCCTGCAACTCAAGGGATCGAACATGGTCGATGAGATCACCAGCAACCACATCGACAGGCACTTCGTCGACCAGCGGCCACACCGCACGCAGACGCTCGTAACGATCGACTTGATCCGGCCACACAAAGGACGTCAGATGGAGTCGACCTTCCGACGTCGTTACATCGATCGGATCGTGATCAACTCCAACTCGTTCGATCACATGTGGCGCTCGCAACGATTCATGCAGATCGATCCACGCGTCCACTAACTGAACCGGGGAATCAATCGGGCCGACATCGTAACCGGAGCCGGTAATGCGCATGTGATCGGCACGTAGGTGCAGGCCGGCACTCGTCCCGAGTTCGTGCAGCCTGATAGGTAATCCCCACTGAGCACTGACCATATGCAGCACGCCAACGAGTGCAGCTGCTCGCGCAATCTCATTGGTTTGCGGGGGCCCGGCAAGAAGTTCGGGCAGCCGATCGCGATGCTCGACCAACGCCGAAACAAATGCGTCGAAACACATCTGCCGAGACCCACCGTCTAGTGGAGCCACCCCGCCAACCGTTGGGAAGAACAGTGCAAGCACCGGCGCCTTACGTTCCAACACCAGCCGATGCGCGGCCCCAAGAATGCGCAGCGGCACCATATCGCCAACCCGACTTCGAGCCCACGGGTCAAGTACATCCCGCAGCGCACTCGGCCTACTCAGTTCAAGGGACGCCGAACGGCAGAGCTCTGCATAGAGCCCAGAACCATTGACGGCCATGGCATGTGACTGACGGGCAAACAGGCTGGCGAGATCGTCAACTTCGTCGAACTCGGCAACTGTCACGATCCGCGTTCCCCCAGGCCTAGGCGCGCTTGTAATCCTCAAGAAGGCGGCGACCGATGATCATCCGCTGAATATCAGCTGTACCCTCGCCGATCATCAGCATCGGAGCTTCACGGTAGAGACGCTCGATCTCGTACTCCTTGGCGTAACCGTAGCCGCCGTGAATCCGGAACGAATCCTCAACAACCTCTTTGCAGTACTCGCTGGCAAGGTACTTGGCCATACCTGCCTCGAGATCGTTGCGCTCGCCCGCATCCTTCTTGCGGGCCGCGCGCACCATCATCTGATGGGCTGCTTCTACCTTGACGGCCATGTCAGCAAGACGGAACTGCACTGCTTGATGTTCGGCAATCTTCTTGCCGAAGGTTTCCCGCTGCTGGGCGTAGTCGATACCAAGTTCAAATGCACGAAGGGCAACACCGCAGGCACGAGCGGCAACGTTGACTCGGCCGACCTCGACGCCATCCATCATCTGGTAGAAACCGCGGCCTGCAGTTCCACCGAGAATTCGGTCGGCCGGGATTCGCAATCCGTCCATCACCAATTCCGTGGTGTCGACACCCTTGTAACCCATCTTTTCGATCTTGCCCGGAACCGTCAGGCCGGGACGCACTTCACCGAATCCTGAGGGCTTCTCGACCAGGAAGGTCGTCATCTTCTTGTAGACGCTCGACTCCGGCGCAGCCTCGTCATCGGTGCGAACGAGTACGGCCACAAGGTTCGACGACCCACCATTGGTCAGCCACATCTTCTGGCCGGTAAGGACGTAATCATCACCGTCACGCACTGCCTTCGAGCGGATCGCAGCAACATCTGATCCGCAGTGTGGCTCAGACATCGAGAATGCGCCGCGCACATCGCCAGCAGCCATCTTCGGCAGGAAGTATTCCTTCTGCTCGTCGGTACCGTGGTGCATCAGCATGTAAGCAACGATGAAGTGTGTGTTGACGATGCCACTGACGCTCATCCAACCGCGAGCGATCTCTTCGATCGCGAGCGCATACGTCAGGAGTGACTCACCGAGGCCGCCGTACTCTTCAGGAATCATGAGACCAAAAACGCCCATTGCCTTGAGTTGTTCGACGATTTCCGTCGGGTACTCATCGGCATGCTCTAGTTCTTGTGCGTTGGGAATGATTTCCTTCTCAACGAACTCATGAACTGCAGCCAGGATCTCGCCCTGAATTTCGGTCAAGCCCTCAGTGTGAGCCAAGTGGCCCATGGTCGGTCCTTTCGTTAGCCCCGTAGGCAGAAGTGTCTACTAAGGACGCGCGTCACGCAGTTCGAACTAGCCCGTAGCGAGGGTTTCCTCGCAGAGGACTAGCCCTGTGGCGGTTCGAACGTCTGAGTGCGCTGCATTCCGGCGGCCCGACCCTTGGAACTGATCACCAGGGCCATCTTGCGGCTTGCCTCATCAATCATCTCGTCGCCGAGCATGACTGCACCGCGAGCACCACCGTCAGCCGAGGTGTAGTAGTCATAAGCGTCGAGAATGAGTTCCGCGTGATCGTAATCGTCCTGACGTGGTGAAAAGACCTCGTTCGCGATCGCGAGCTGATCGGGGTGCAAGACCCACTTTCCGTCAAACCCAAGTGCAGCCGAGCGCTCCGATACACGGCGGTAACCGTCAGGATCACGAATCTGCAGGTACGGACCATCGATAGCGGCCTTGTTATTCGCACGCGCGGCCATCAAGATCCGCATCAAGATGTAGTGATACGCGTCGCCCTCGGTATAACCCGGCGGCTGCTCACCGACAACCAACGACTTCATGTTGATACTGGCCATGAAATCGGCGGGACCGAAGATGATCGTTTCGATCCGCGGGGATGCTGCGGCGATGTCATTGACGTTGTTCAAACCCGAGGCATTTTCGATCTGCGCCTCGATGCCGATGCGACCAACCTCAAAACCCATCGTCCGTTCGATCTGGGTGAGCAGTAGATCCAAGGCGTGCACCTGACCAACGTTTTGCACCTTAGGGAGCATGATGCAATCGAGATTGTGTCCCGCATTCTCAACGACCTCAACGACATCGCGGTACGTCCACGAGGTCGTCCAGTCATTGACCCGAACCGTACGAATCTTGTTGCCGTATCCACCCTCGTTCAATGCAGCAACAATGTTCTTGCGCGCATCTGGCTTAGCGATGGGAGCCACTGAATCCTCAAGGTCGAGGAAGACCTGATCAGCTGCCAAGCCCTTCGCCTTTTCGAGCATCTTCGGGTTACTTCCCGGGACTGCCAGATTGGATCGACGGGCGCGCCACACACGTGAGGACTCAGTCATGGCCTAAGGCTAATGTCCAACACTTCCGTTGATGACCACTTTGTGCGGTACTTCACAGGAGATGTCGCCAGAAGGTGAAACACGGTTCCGGTCAGGCTGGCGGTGATTCCACGAGTTGTTCACTGCTACTGCCCTTGATCACGAGCACAAGCCCCGCAAACAGCAAGATCACCGCAGGCACGATCGACAGCGGTGGCACCTGTCCGAGCCAGACCGCGGCGACAAGTACCGCACCCGGCATCTCGAGCAAGATCGCCAGACTGCTGAACGTCGCTGAGGTGGTTTTCAGAACTCGATTGATTAATGTGTGGCCCAAGAGTTGAGCACCGATCGTCAAAGCAATGATGGTCGCCCAACCGCCAGGGCCAAAACCAGACATCGGCGTTCGGAAGACCCCACACATGATCAACAAGAACGCGGCCGAGATCGCGTACACGATCGTTGTATAAACCGGATTAGAGACTGTTTGACGGACTCTTTCTCCTGCCGTTACGTAGGCGGCCGAGAAGATGCCGCCCAACAGGGCTAACAGATCACCGAATAGCGCCGTCGGTTCGAGAGCGAAGTCGATTCCGGTCAGAATCAAAACACCAACAAGCGATAGGCCAATACCAATCCACACCTTGCGGTCAATGTAAACGCCTGAACGTCGCGCCATGAGCGCCGCCCAGATGGGCTGAGTGGAAACCAATGCCGTCGACGAAGCAACCGAGGTGTAGCGCAGGCTCGTAATCCACGTTGCAAAGTGAAGGGCCAGAAGTAGCCCCGCCAACCCCGCACCGCGAAGTTCTCGATGAGACAGCAGCGACCACTCCGCACGATGGCGAAACCATGCCCACGGCGCAGTTGCCGCACTTCCAAACAAACACCGGTAAAACGAGATTGCCAGAGCAGGAGTCGCCGTTGCCGCGATCAAAGGAGCACTGGTCGAAATGGCCGCTACCGCCACGCCCAGGATCAGGATGTCACTGGTCGGCGGACGACCCAGCGTGGTGGCATCTCGATCAGTCATGGACCCATCCAACCCCACGAGTCATCGGTTAAGCAGGCGGCGCGAGTGAAACTAGGTCGGCCAACAATGCCTAGCCCGATAGTCTTTCCCCATGAGCGGAGCGCCGACCCGAGTCTTTGTCGCGCGCCTAGCCGGTATTGCTGCCTTCGACCCGCGCGGAGACCAAGTCGGTAAGGTGCGCGATGTTGTCGTGACCCTCCGGCACGGAGCAAATGCACCTCGCGTCCTTGGGCTCGTTATCGAGGTTCAGCCACGCCGACGAATCTTTTGCCCGATGACCAGGGTTACCAGCATTGACGCCGGTGCGGTTGTCACAACGGGCCTGCTGAACATTCGCCGGTTCGAACAGCGCAGCGGTGAAACACTCGTGATGAGTGAACTCCTCGATCGTCGGGTGACTCTGCTCGAGACCGACGAAATCGTCACCGTGCAGGACGTCGCGATCATGCAAGAGCGCAGCCGTGACTGGGTTGTTTCTCGCATCTTCGTCCGCAAGCCAAGTAAGGGGTTCCGTCGCCGCGGCGAAACGTTAACGGTTGACTGGAATTCAGTCTCTGGCTTGTCACTTCACGATCCGCAACAGGGCGTCGACAGCCTGTTGGCCACGGTTGAAAACCTGCGCGCGGCTGACCTGGCCAACGTGATGCACGAACTGTCACCCAAGCGCCGACGCGAATTGGCAGCAGCTCTTGACGACGAGAAGCTCGCAGACGTTCTGGAAGAACTTCCCGAGGACGACCGCATCGAAATTCTGGCCTCCCTCGGTGGCGAGCGAGCCGCGGACGTTCTTGAAGAGATGGATCCAGACGACGCAGCTGACCTTCTGTCCGAACTCCCACCCGAGCAGGCCGAGGCGCTGCTCTCTCTGGTTGAGCCCGACGAAGCCGAAGATCTTCGACGGCTGCTTCGCTACGACGACTACACCGCCGGTGGAATGATGACGCCCGAGCCAGTCATCCTGCCACCGGATTCCACCGTGGCCGATGCACTTGCTCGGATACGCGATGCCGATCTACCGCCCGCACTTGCCGCCCAGGTGTATGTGGTGCGCCCACCGTTCGAAACTCCGACGGGACGTTATCTCGGGGTCGCTCACTTCCAGCGGCTTCTGCGCGAGCCACCATCCACCTTGGTGTCAGCCGTTCTCGACGACTCCCTTGAACCAATCGGCCCCGACGCGCCGCTCGGACAGGTAACCCGCTACTTCGCTACGTACAACCTCGTGGCACTACCTGTGGTTGACGAGGACGATCACCTCCTCGGCGCGGTTACCGTCGACGATGTTATCGACCACATGTTGCCCGAGAATTGGCGCGATGCAGATGCACTCGACCTCGTAGACGACGAGGAGATCTGAGATGGCACGCGAAAACAATCGTGGTCCTCGGCTTGATCAGCCGATGGAGCGCGGCCTCTCACTGCGTCCCTCCGTTGATCCCGAGGCCGTCGGCCGGCTCTCTGAGCGCATCGCACGCTTCCTGGGTTCGTGGCGGTTCATCGGTTACATGACAGCCTTCGTGCTGTTCTGGGTGCTCTGGAATCTCATCGCACCTACTAACCTGCGCTTCGATGAATGGCCGTTTATTGGCCTGACTCTGCTTCTGTCACTTCAAGCTTCATACGCCGCACCGCTGATCTTGCTCGCCCAGAATCGCCAGTCAGACCGAGATCGCATTCAGTATCAAGATGATCGCTCCAACACCGAACGTCTCATTGCCGACACCGAGTACCTCATGCGAGAAGTTGCCTCACTGCGCATGGCACTTGGCGAGGTCGCGACGAGGGACTATCTGCGCGGTGAACTTCGCGACATCATCGAGGAACTCGACGACCGCGAGCACAAGCGTAAGAAGAAGAAAGATCGGCACCCGGATCCGCTGGCCGAGACCACTGACGAGCCATAACTGCAATCTCGCGTAGCATCAGACCATGTCGGATTCCTTGCTCGAACTCATTGACGCTGCCCTTGCCACCGTTGAGGACCCGGAGATTCACCGCCCCATCACCGAACTCGGGATGGTTAAGTCTCGTGAGGTCAACGATGGCGTGGCCACGATTGCGGTCTATCTGACGATTTCCGGATGCCCCATGCGCGAGACGATCACCAACCGGGTGACAGCTGCGGTCTCGGCAGTTCCGGGGATCACGAGCGTTGAGGTCGAACTCGATGTCATGAACGAGGACCAGCGCAAGGCCATGCGCGCATCACTCGTCGGACATGATGAGCGCGAAATCGTGTTTACCAAGCCCGGCAACCTGACCCGCGTGTACGCAATTGCCTCAGGTAAGGGCGGCGTCGGCAAGTCATCGGTCACCGCCAATCTCGCTGCCGCCATGGCCGCACAGGGTCTTTCCGTGGGCATCGTCGACGCAGACATCTACGGACACTCAATCCCGCGCATCATGGGCGCCACCGATGCACCGACGATGGTTGAGGGCATGATCATGCCCCCACAGGCGCACGGGGTTCGCGTAATTTCGATGTTGCCATTCAAGCCCGGGGGTGTTTCTCAACCGGTTGCTTTCCGCGGACCGATGTTGCACCGAGCCCTCCAGCAGTTCTTGGCAGACGTGTGGTGGGGCGATCTAGACGTCCTACTTCTCGATCTGCCACCCGGCACCGGAGATGTGGCCATCTCGGTGGCACAGTTGCTTCCCAATGCAGAACTCGTGATTGTCACGACACCACAGACGGCCGCCGCCGAGGTTGCGATTCGTGCCGGAATGATGGCGCAGCAGACCAATCAGCGCATTGCTGGTGTCATCGAGAACATGAGCGCGTTCCCATGCCCGCACTGTGGCGAGCCGATGGATCTGTTCGGAAGTGGTGGTGGTGCCACCGTCGCTGCCACACTGAGCGATGAGTTGGGTAGCGACATTTCGGTCTTGGCCAACATTCCCTTTGACGTTCGCTTGCGCGAGGGTGGCGACAACGGATCGCCCCTGGTACTCAGCGATCCAGATTCACCCGCAGCAACTGTGCTTCGGGAATTGGCAGCCACTCTGGGCAAGCGCGCACGCGGATTAGCGGGTATGTCACTCGGGCTCACCCCTGCGGGTCGCTAACTCGCACATGGCTGGGTTGCTGTTAGATAGCAACCCAGCAGGCGTAGCTAGAAACTCGATCAGGTGGCGTCGGTATCGAAAACTGCCGAACCATTCGCCGCCCCGTTAACGCGAGGTTTTGGCTTGGCCTCCGGCTCGGGGTCACTCAAGATTGATGAGGCCAATCGGCGCGGGTGAAGCTCAGCAAGATCTTTCATCGATTGCTTGATCTCAGAGGTGAAGTTCGGATCGAGATCTGCCGCGGCGGCAATATCGCGTCGTGCACTGGCCGCCTGATCTCGCAGCGTGCGAACCCACCGTGCCACATCGGCAATCGCCTTAGGCAAACGATCGGGCCCCAAGATGATGATGGCTATGACGGCGATGACGAGGAACTCACCCATACCAACGTCGAGCATGTGCCCTCCCATCTGGCGCTTGAATTGCGATGTGGTCACACCGAACATCTAGGTGGGTGCCCACGTTCTGGCACCCACCTAGAGTACGCGCAAACCCGCAGGTTCGTCTTACCCGCCATGAGCCAGTTGGGTCACGACGTCAGTAAACCGCTGGTCAGCCGGTCGGGGCATCCGAGCCAAGTGTGATGCGGACGTCCTTGGTTGACGAACCTTCAGTCACGGTCAGCGTGACCGTGTCACCAGGTGCATGTGCCCGAACCGCGACGATCATTTCCGTGGCGTTTGCCACCGCGTTGCCATCCACCTTGGTGATGACCGAACCGGCCTTGATTCCTGCCTTGTCAGCGGGACCACCTGGTGAAATCTCGGTGACCTGCGCACCGGGTCCGGAGTTCATGTCAACAGACACCCCGATGATCGGGTGCGTCGCATGTCCCGTCGCGATGATTTCGTCGGCAACTCGTTTAGCTTGATTGACCGGGATCGCAAAGCCTAGGCCGATAGATCCCGTCTGACCGCCTGATTGGCCCTGGCCCAGTGACGCAATCGCGGAGTTAACGCCGATGACCTTGCCCTGCGCATCGACGAGCGGTCCGCCTGAATTTCCGGGATTGATTGCCGCATCAGTTTGAATCGCGCTGATGTATGACGATTCGCCACTACCACCGGCCGTCACAGGACGATTGAGAGCCGAAACAATTCCTGACGTAACCGTGCCTTCAAGGCCCAACGGGGATCCGACCGCGATGGCGCTGTCACCCACCACGACTCCGGAGGAGTTGCCAAGGGTCGACGTGGTGAGTCCGGTGGCGTCCACCTTGACGACAGCTAAGTCGTACGACAAGTCGCGCCCGACGATCGTTGCAGGCTTGGTCGTTCCGTCTTGGAACGTCACCGTCAACGTACCCGCGCCATCGGCTGCACCGGCAACGACGTGGTTGTTCGTCAGAATGTAGCCGTCCTGACGAATGACGAAGCCCGAGCCGGTGCCACCACCCTGTGAGTTACGCTCTTCGATCTGCACAACCGTGGGCAGGACGGCCGCGGCAACCGCGGCAATCGAACCACTGGGTCGAGCAGAGAGATCGGCATTGCTTTGTGGCAGCACACTGCTGCCGGCGATCGTCGACGACGACTGGCGATGATCTGCTAACGCATAAGCGCCAACACCGCCCAGTGCTCCGGCCAGTAACCCGGACGCCACCGCAACGGCGACCAGCTTGCTGGCACGTGGACTCGTCGTGGCTGGCAGGTCGACGTCGGGCTGCCCCATCGTGGTCGACCCATAGCCGTGCGTTCCATCGCCAGCACCGCCGTAACCAGCACTGCCGTAACCAGCACTGCCCGAAACACCCGGATATGGCGTCGACGGATATGGCGCTGCGGCATAGGGCGCTGCGGCATAGGGCGACGAGCTACCGGTATACGGAGATGAAGCCTGGTGCTCAGGGGATACAAATGGTGGCTCGTAGCTAATTGGTGAGGCCGGCAGCGAACTCACCGGGGCAGCTGGGCCAACGACCCGGTCCGCCGGGTTGGGTGCTGCGAAGTAGTTTGGTCCGCCCGCATCTACGGCCGTCTCGTGCGCGTTCATCGATGGCGGCATCAGCGGAGCTGCAATCGGGCTTGCTCCGGGGGGTGCGAAGCTCTCGTCAGTCATGGCCTCTCCTTGTGAGTCGGTTGGCTCCGAACTCACGCTCGGATTCCAAGTTCCATCTGGATTCATGGTCATGGTGGGCTCCGATTTCTAACGTACGCTGCATGCTTGCTGTGAAGGTGATGAGAATGATGGCGATGGGGTTTAACAACCGCTGGAACGCGACTGCCGTTGTCTCAGCCCTGATCTAGTGTGACGTTCGAACCACCGGCAGCAATCTGCAACCCCGCTGGGGTCACAGTCACCGAGGACAGTTGAAGTCCCAGTGGCAGTGAGCCAAAACCGGCCGTGAGTTCATTCAAGCGGTCTTTGATCGCCGAAGGGATGTTGGCCGGATCAACCGAAATGCCAAGGACCGTCACACCGGTTAGATCCAACATGAGTTTGCCATCGCTCACCACCGGCTTAACGGTGCCTGTGATCGGCAAGGCACCCGTGGTTGCAATCTTCAAGGCATCCCCCTGCGGCGTTACCTTCCAGGCATCACCAAGCAACTTTTGAATTTGCCCAGTGGTCAGGGTGGCATTGGCAACAACTGCCTTAGCCGTACGAGGGGTCGACGTACTCACGTCCGTGAGATCAACGTTGACCTGATCAAGCTTCATCCCACCCTGGAGCGGAACATCGTTCATCACCACGTTCACATGCGATAACGACCCTTTGGCTAGCTGAGGTGCAACCGGACCATCTTCGATGGTGGTTGAGACCGATCCGATCCCCGGCACAGCATCTGTAACAGCCGCCGAGATCTTGCTCGCCACCGTTGCCGACGCCACTCGTTCGCCGACAAATGCCACACCGACCAGGGCAATCACCGCGACGACGATTCCCACCACAAGCTTCTTCATGCGAGTAGTCCTACAAGACGTTGCCAACCGAGCATTACTCGTCCCATCACTGTTGATTCACCGAGACTCACCGTGGGTGACTCGGCCGACACAATCATCTCTAACGTTCGTTGATCATCCACCGAGCCCGACACCATTGCAGTAACGATGTGTCCGCGATCGACCCACACGGCCGTCCACGAGTCATCGGTTGTACCGGCAGCTCGTACCCAAACCCCCGACGACGCGGCGTCATCCATATGAAAACCCGCCGACCTCAATGATTGCGCATCCTGGTCATTCAACGAGCCAGGGACCACGAACAACGACACCGCCGCGATCCCATCCGAGAACACCTGATGAATCGCTGGTGCCCCACCACCAACCGTGGCCGCCTTCGAGACGTGCGTTTCTAAGAGCGACAGGTTTTCGGGTAGTGCATCCGGGCAACCACAACCAGCCCGCCTCAACCGCTGAAGTTGGTCAGCGTCAATCGCCTGACCCCAGGAATCTGTCTGGGTTGGCGCCGGAGCAAACGAGCCGCGGACCACCTCCAGTGCGGTGAATTCAAATGACGCGCGTACCGACCCGTTGACAGTGAAGGCGTCTTTACCGATCAGTAGGCCAGTTTGCGGGTCAATCCAGAAGCGAGCGACCGTTCGCCCTTGGGTATCTAGCGCGTTCACCGCAGCAGTTGGACGGTGTGCGATGACTTTGTCGCGAGAGGCGTCACGAATGACGCGGTAGTTCGTCGCCAGCAAGCTCAGAGACTTACCTGCCTGAGTGAATGAGTCGGTGGACCCCTCGACCAGGCGCTGCGTCGATCCTGCGTCGATAACCCAGGTGCCGCGTCCAGCCCTATGCGTAATCGAGACCTGACGCGCGCCGAGAGGAGTCCAACTGGTAACCGTTGCGTTGAACGACAACCGGGTTGATACGTGTGCAGACTTCGCGAGCAGTCGCACAGCCACATCGTCGTCTGGGGTCATCGCCGCACTGTCGCTCCGATTAATCGATGATGCGTAACCGGTCCAACCGGCAAATTGGCTCGGACCAGCAGTTCCTCGATCGACCGTGCCCAAGACGTAGGCCGCGGTAAACAGAACTATGAACAGAGCCGCGATTGCGCTGAGGGTTCGACCACGTACGTTCACGGCACCAGATGCGATAGATAGTGCGGCGCTGTCTGATACGTGGCATCCACATAGGTAGCCCCTGCAAACGGCATGCCTTGAGTTGCTTGCCTATGGACTTGCGAAAAGGTGGTGATCATCGGCGCAACCGAGACCTGCTGTGCGTTAGGTACGCTCACCGCAACTTGGCTTCCGGAAACACCAACCCACGCTGCAACCGATACCAGCCCAGCCACCGAAATCGCCGTAATGCCAGCCTTTTTCGCGGACTTCGCGCGAAGGGAAGGCGCGCGCTGTTCGCGGTAGGAATCCAAGCTGACGACTGATGGCGAGTTTTGCACTGGCAGGGCCGCACGCGACACTGACGCTGCTCCCGAGGCAGCCGGATCTGTCATCGGGATCGACGTCAGCCTCTGCATGAAGTCAGCGGTGGGAGCCACGGTGCGCATAGATCTCAACCGTGCCGAGGCCTCACGTTGTGCAATCACAGCAGAACGACATTGACCACATGAAGCGAGATGGGCATGGGCCTGCTCAGTAGCCCATGCGCTCAATCGCCCGTCGACTAAATCGGCAACCTCATGCCGTAGACATCTGCGGCTCATACTGTTGCCTCCCGAGCAGGTAGACGGCTTGCTGAAACAGGCACGCGGTGAGCGAGCGATTCACGCAGTTGCGACCGACCACGGTGGATACGCGACCGCACCGTTCCCAGCTTCACGTCGAGTAGCTCAGCGATCTCCTCGTACGTCATCCCCTCGATATCGCAAAGGACGACGGCGACACGAAAATCAGCGGGAAGCTGATCAAGGGCGGCTTGAATATCTGCCTCATAGGTCTGATCCATGACGACATCGAGTGGGTTTGCCTCACGGCCGGCGAGCCGATCCCCCGCATCCTGTGGCAGCTCTTGAAACCGGATCTTGGCCTTACGACGTACCGAGTCCAGGAACAGGTTGGTGGTGATGCGGTGCAGCCAGCCCTCGAACGTTCCCGGCGTGTATTGCGACAGTGAGCGGAAGACGCGAACGAATACCTCTTGCGTCAGATCCTCGGCATCATGCTGATTACCGGTGAGTCGGTATGCGAGCCGGTAGACACGAGCACTGTGATCGCGCACGACGTCGTCCCAGGACGGCGCAGCCCACGGTGCCGGGGGCGTCTTGGTGTCTACTTCGTTGTTCTCGCTCATCATGCCTTCACCTCGTGCGACGTAGTGGCGGGCCACGAGCGGGGACGGAATTGCCCCCACTCACGTCTTTCGAACTTGGAATTCCCTCCACCGTCGGTCACCAAACGCGCATAGACCTGAAGAAATGCTGAGAACCAGATATGAGCGTCAAAGGGGCAACGAATGGGCTTTGGCGGAGGTTCCCGATACGTAACTCACCCGGGCCGGATAACCTGCGTACGTGGATGCCAACGAACGCGCTCAGGCCGCAACTGCCGCCTCATGGGATTTCTCCGAAACGTACATCGCTGAAGACACCGTCTTGGCTGACGCCCGGGCCCGGGCCGAGGAGTTGGGCTGCGTCCCGATCCTGCCAGGAGGCGGGGCTGCCCTGCGGTTCTTAGCAGCTGCCATCGGCGCAAAGAATGTGGTCGAAGTCGGTACCGGATCTGGTGTATCCGGAGTGTGGCTACTGCGCGGGATGCGCCCAGACGGAGTTCTCACCTCGGTCGATATTGAGGCTGAAAATCAGCGGCATGCCCGGGAAGTCTTTGCCTCGGCTGGCGTTGCCTCCGGACGGGCTCGCCTCATCACCGGACGAGCCCGAGACGTACTTCCTCGGCTTGCCGACGGTGCGTACGATCTGATGCATATCGATGGGGCAAAGGATGAGTACCCCGAGTACGTCCAGGAGGCCGCTCGGCTATTGCGTCCGGGCGGAATCATGGCCATCGACAACACGCTGTGGCACGACAAGGTGGCCGACCCCGCCCAGCGCGATCCTGACACGATCGCTATTCGCACGGTAGTCAATGCCATTCGCGAGGATGAGCGTTGGGTTGCCTCGCTACTACCCGTGGGCGACGGGCTATTGGTCGCAGTACGCCAGAGCGACGATTAGTCGCCAATAGCCGATCTCTTCACCACTAACGTCAATGGCCCCACCCATCGGGTGAGGCCATTGATCGCTATACGACGGATTGTGAAATTCGTGTTGTGTGGAATTCCCCGTCAGACCACAACGTGCCCGAGTTGAACACCCAGCTCGCGTGCCTCGTCAGGAGTGAGTTCGACGACGAGTCGACCGCCCCCTTCGAGTGGAACGCGCATAACAATTCCGCGCCCCTCCTTGGTGACCTCGAGCGGGCCATCACCCGTCCGTGGCTTCATGGCGGCCATGGAGTACCCCTTTTCATTCGAACTGTCCGACGCTGGTCGGGCGATTACCTTTGTCCCCATTATCCCCCTTGAAGCCCCATGATCCGAATCGGCGGGCCCGCGACGTCAACGCCGTGGGCGAAATGGGCCCGATCTAGGCCGAAACTACGGTGCAACCGACGAGGTGGTCGTTGACCAATCCCATCGCCTGCATGGCCGCGTACATCGTCGTCGGCCCGACGAAAACAAAGCCCCTGCGCTTGAGCGCCTTAGCCAGTGCAAGGGACTCTGCGGTGCTTGCGGGCACGTCGGCGAGCGCACGCCGTTCTGGGCTCCCTGCGGGTGCGTGAGACCAGAACAGCGTATCGAGGGCTCCGACACCGTCCTGGTACTGAAGATTGAGCAGTGCTCGAGCATTGGTCAGGGTCGCATCGATCTTGGCCCTGTTTCGCACAATGCCAGCGTCTGCCATCAGGCGGTCGCGATCTGCGTCACCGAACGCCGCCACGAGCTCGGGATCAAACCTGGCAAAGGCAGCGCGGAAGGAATCCCGCTTACGCAAGATCGTGAGCCATGACAGCCCCGATTGGAAGGCTTCCAGCGTCAGCCGCTCGAAGATCTCGGTGTCGCCGTGGACAGGTCGACCCCACTCCTGATCGTGATAGGCGATGTAGTCCGGTGTGCTCATCGCCCACGGGCAGCGACCAACGCCGTCAGAGCCATAGGCAAGATCCTTGGACGGGCGCCGACTCACACTGACGGGCCGACATCACCTAGGGAACTGTGATCAGTCGCAGGAGCCATGGTGATCGACGGACCAGCATGCGTGATCTGCGCTTCCAGTTCGGCAATGCGGGCATCACGCTGCGAGACCTCGGCCGACAGCCGGTCTAGAACGACGTCCACCTCATCCATTCGATAACCCCGTGCCCCAACACTAAAACGGACGGAATCAACGTCCTCGTTGGTCAGGACCCGGTCATCGGGAAGTGCCAGTGGGGCGCGGTCAGAACTCGTGTCGGGCAACTCACCCAACTTGCCAACCGCAAGCAGCGCGATAACCGTGATGACGACTATGGCAGCCAGCATGAAGACAATATTCACGTCCGCTCCGATCCCTGAACGCCCCTTCGCGAGCGTTGACAACCTGAGCATGCCACGCTGGTCACGTAGGTGCACGGACCAGGAGGCTCACACGCACATGTCACGCCCACAGCAACCACTCGTTCTCGGCCGATCCACGTTCAGCGCCACCGATCTGGTCATCATGGCGATCGTGAATCGAACTCCCGATTCTTTCTACGACAAAGGCGCAACCTTCAGCGATGTGGCCGCGATGGACGCGGTCGCGCGAGCGATCGATCAGGGCGCTGGGATCATCGATATTGGTGGAGTGAAAGCCGGGCCCGGAGCCGAGGTTGACGCGAACGAAGAGATCCGTCGCACCGCCTCGCTCGTCGCGGAGATTCGTGCCCGGTACGACGTGGTCATCAGTGTCGACACGTGGCGGGCTGAAGTGGGCCGGGTGGTTTGCTCGGAGGGAGCAGACCTCCTCAATGATGCGTGGGGCGGATTTGATCCTGAGTTAGCCGCGGTAGCAGCGCAATTCAAGGTGGGATTGGTGTGCACTCACACCGGTGGCGCCACTCCGCGTACCCGACCCCATCGAGTGACCTACCCCGACGTGATGGCCGACATCCTGGACCGGACGGTTGCCGAGGCCGATCGAGCGCTGGCCCTTGGCGTGCCGCGTGAGTCGATCATCATTGATCCGGGGCACGATTTCGGAAAGAACACTCGCCATTCACTGGAAGCCACACGTCGGTTATCAGAGATGGTCGATACCGGTTGGCCGGTATTGGTTTCACTATCGCGTAAGGATTTCGTTGGCGAATCACTGGATATCGCAGACCCCAACGATCGACTGACCGGAACCTTAGCGACGACAGCAGTGTCGGCATGGCTCGGTGCACGGATCTACCGAGCACACGATGTTGCCAGCACCCGTCAAACCTTGGATATGGTCGCCGCGATTAATGGGACGATGCCACCCAAGGTCGCCCGACGAGGGCTTGCCTAGCAGCCGAAACGGGCAGAATGACTAGAGTTCCGCTTCAAGGAATTCTGCGGCCGTGGGTTGCTGCTGCGAACTCATCGCCTCACCCGCCCACGCTTGTTCGATCGCGATCATTGCCTCGGTGGTCGACGTCGTCCAGATCGGCAACGACTCGACGTTCTCACGCAAAAATCCGCCTCGCGTGAGGGTGGCGAACAGTTCGCGCAAGCCCGCAAAGTCACTCCATGGATCAAGAATCACAATCGGCTTGTTGTGCATCTGCAACGATCGTGACGCCCAGATTTCTAAGAGCTCTTCAAGGGTTCCAAGCCCACCTGGCAACGTCAGGAAAGCGTCAGCTCGACGATCCATTTCCCCTTTGCGCTCGCGCATATCGGCCGTCACAATCAACTCGTCGGCGCCATGATCGGCCACCTCAAGGTCGACAAGTGCCTGCGGAATTACGCCGATGGTATGTGCACCACCGGCCCTAGCTGCCCGCGCTACAGCACCCATACAACTGATGGCACCGCCGCCACTGACCAGAGACCATCCGCGATGGGCCAGTGCGAAGCCAACCTCGGCGGCAAGCACGCTGTAGCGCTCATCAATCGCTTGGCTCGACGCGCAAAACACTGCAACTGTTGGCATTAGAGCTTCCTCGGTGGGTACCAGTCGTGCCAGTCCTGGCCCTCATCACGGGCCCGATGCGCATCACCAATGATGGTGACAATTTCATCAACATCGTCAGTGAGATGGATCAGGTTGAAATCATCCGGTGAGATCTTGCCGGACTCGACGACCCGCTCTTTGAGCCAGTGGACTAGGCCCGTCCAGTAGTCGACCCCAACCAAGATCACGGGGAACCAGGTGATCTTGCCCGTCTGCACGAGGGTTAACGATTCGAACAGTTCATCGAGGGTGCCGAACCCACCAGGAAACACGACGAAGGCTTGGGCGTACTTAACGAACATCGTCTTGCGAGCAAAGAAGTACCGAAAGTCGACACCAATGTCGAGGTATGGATTAAGGCCCTGCTCATGCGGCAACTCGATTCCGAGGCCGACGGACACCCCGCCAACTTCGTAGGCTCCTCGATTGGCCGCCTCCATGATGCCGGGGCCACCGCCGGTAATCACCGCGTACCCTTCCTCGGCCAACGCCTCGCCGAGTTCTCGCGCCAAGACGTATTCGGGATCAGTTTCCGGCGTGCGCGCCGAACCGAACACGCATACACCGCGCCCGAGTTTCGCCAAGGCGCCGAAACCTTCGACGAACTCAGCTTGGATGCGTAGCACCCGCCAGGGATCGGTATGAACCCAGTCGCTGGGGCCACGCTCGTCGAGAAGTCGCTGGTCGGTGGTGGTGCGCTCAATCTGTCCACGACGAAGCGTGACCGGACCTTTCACGCGCTTGGTTACCTGTTCACCCGCCGGTGGAGTCACTGGAGTTGTCACAGTTCCGACGCTAGCCGGTCGTATGGGTATCGCGCACGACTCCCAGCACTAATCGTGGATGATTTCCGCCAGTGCTGTGTCGTCGCCGTCGAATGCCGCTCTCATCCGCAGGTCTAGACGCGGATCACTTACGGTGCAACAGCCGATCCCGCTGGACTTACCCGCGCGAGAAGCCCGGATTCCCATCACAACGGGAACCGCCATCACCAGCAGGATCACGATGTACATGTGATGACGGTAGCGCGATCAGTCGGATGTGAGCCAGCGAGCAAGACCATCGCGAACGGTATACAGGTCCGCCACCGGAGCGAACTCATCGCGATGATGAGCCAACGATGGATTCCCTGGGCCGAAATTCACAGCGGGTACACCGAGCGAGGTAAATCGGGCGACGTCCGTCCAACCAAATTTCGGGCTCGGCTCACCACCAACTGCGTCCACGAATGCAGCCGCGGCCGGATGGCTGAGCCCCGGCAGAGCGCCGTCGATCGCATCGACGACCACAAGGTCAAAACCCTCGAAAACCTCGCGAAGATGGGCCTCACCCTCGACCGACGATCGAGTCGGGGCGAAGCGGTAGTTAACCGAGACGACACACTCGTCAGGAATCACGTTCCCGGCGACCCCGCCGCGGATTCCTACCGCATTCAGCCCTTCCCGATAGGTGAGCCCATCGATCTCTACCTGACGGGGTTCATAGGCAGAAAGCCGGCGCAGAATCTCATCGGCCCGATGGATCGCGTTATCACCCATCCACGCCCGAGCTGAGTGTGATCGGACTCCGTGGGTGCGCACCTCGACCCGCATCGTGCCCTGACAGCCCGCCTCCACCACAGCATTCGAGGGCTCCATCAGAACCGCGAAGTCCCCGGCGATTAGCTCTGGTCGCTCATCAGCCAACCGTCGAAGCCCATTGAACTCCGATTCGATCTCTTCACATTCGTAGTAGATCCACGTGATGTCACGGGTTGGTTCGGTGAGCCGCGCGGCGAGGTGGAGAGCGATGGCGACACCGCCCTTCATATCGCATGCACCGAGACCGTAGATGCGGTCTTCACCGTCTACCTCAACCCGCCGCGAGGGCATGTTGTGATTCTCCGGCACCGTATCGAGATGCCCGCCAATGACGACGCGATGTGAACGCCCAAGGTTCGTCCGGGCCACAATCGTGTGCCCATCTCGCACTACCTCGAGGTGAGTTTCGCGACGAAGTGCAGCCTCAACCGCATCGGCGATCATCTGCTCGGAACGTGACTCCGAGGGCATGTCGATCAGCGCGCGCAGCAGATCGGGCAGGTCCGCAGAAAGATCAAGCTGTGTCGTAGTAGTCACGCCGTAACGTTATCCCGTTCGGTTGGTTGGGGCATGGCTATCGACGGGCCAAACGCACAACGCGTCGAACGCTCGATATGTTGTGACCATGAGTATGACGACAAGTGCAGCCGCGGCAATCGGCTTGGCCACATATGCAGACACCGGTGCGCTCCTTGATGTTTGGTATCCGCAACCGGTGTTGGGAAGCACCGCGCCAGAGGTCACCGGCCTCAGCGAAACGATGGCAGCACGCACAGACGAACTCCGCGCCGTCAGTACATCGGTCGTGCACACGTCTATCGTCGATTTGTCCGTGCCCCCAGTCGATGCCGCTGATGCGTGGCTGCGGCTTCACCTGCTCTCCCACCGTTTGGTGAGCCCGCGGTCTATCTCAATGGACGGCGTTTTCGGCCTCCTGACGAACGTTGCGTGGACATCTCTGGGCCCGATCCCTCTGGACAGACTGACGGAGGTTCAGATTGTGGCCCGGGTGCGCGGACATCACGTGAGCGTGCACGGAGTCGACAAGTTCCCGCGCATGCTCGATTACGTCGTGCCTACTGGTGTTCGCGTTGCAGATGCCGACCGGGTCCGCCTTGGAGCGCACCTAGCCAGTGGCACCACGGTGATGCATGAAGGGTTCGTTAACTTCAACGCCGGCACTCTCGGGGCTTCGATGGTCGAGGGGCGAATCTCCGCAGGTGTCGTGGTCGGCAACGGCTCAGATGTTGGCGGTGGTGCATCCATCATGGGCACCCTGTCCGGTGGTGGCACCGAAGTGGTAACCATCGGCGAGCGGTGCCTGATCGGCGCGAATGCTGGCGTCGGAATCTCCCTGGGTAACGACTGCGTCGTTGAGGCGGGTTGCTACATCACCGCCGGATCCAAACTAACGTTGCCCGACGGCACGGTAGTTAAGGGTCGCGAGCTTTCGGGTGCCGACAATCTTCAGTTCTGGCGCAATTCCATGACCGGTGCTCTTGAGGCTCGTGCGCGTAGTGGATCGTGGGGTGGCCTCAACAGCCACCTGCACCACAACGATTAGCAGGCGACTAGCGTCCGGCCAGCGAAACGTAGTCGCGCTCCGTCGCACCGACATACACCTGGCGCGGACGACCGATCTTGGTGTCGGGATCCTCGATCATTTCGTGCCATTGAGCGATCCAGCCAGGCAGCCGCCCAAGGGCAAACAGCACCGTGAACATACGCGTCGGGAAACCCATCGCCTTGTAGATCAGGCCGGTGTAGAAGTCGACGTTCGGATACAGCCGGCGCTCGATGAAGTAGTCATCCGATAGTGCCGCTTGCTCAAGACGTAGAGCAATATCCAGAAGTGGATCGTTGACTCCGAGGGATTCAAAGACCTCATAGGCAGCCTTCTTGACGATCGCTGCGCGTGGATCGTAGTTCTTGTAGACCCGGTGACCGAAGCCCATAAGCTTCACGCCATCTTCACGGTTCTTGACCTGTCGAATGAAGGTGTTTACTCCACCACCTGAGCGGTGAATACCGGCCAGCATTTCAAGTACCGCCTGATTCGCTCCGCCATGAAGTGGCCCGAACAAGGCATTGATGCCCGCGGATACAGAGGCAAAAAGATTCGCGTGAGAGGAGCCGACGAGGCGAACAGTTGACGTGGAACAGTTCTGTTCGTGATCTGCGTGCAGGATCAGCAGAAGATCTAGAGCCCGCACGAGAACTGGATTGCTGATGTAGTCCTCGGCCGGAACGCCGAACGTCATGCGTAGGAAGTTTTCGTTGGCAGTCAACGAGTTATCGGGATACAGCAGCGGCTGGCCGATCGACTTCTTGTACGCATAGGCCGCGATGGTTGGCATCTTGGCCAGTAGTCGAATCGTCGAAATATGGACTTGCTCAGCGTCAAACGGATCGAGTGAGTCTTGATAGAACGTCGACAGTGCACTGACCGCACTCGACAGGACTGGCATCGGATGAGCATCACGTGGGAAGCCATCGAAGAATCGACGCAGATCCTCGTGCAACATCGTGTGCATTTTGATTTGGTGCTCGAAGGTGGCGAGCTGTTCAACGGACGGCAACTCGCCATAGATCAATAGATACGAGGTCTCGAGGAAGGTCGACTTCTCCGCCAACTGCTCGATCGGATAGCCACGGTACCGAAGAATTCCCTCGTCACCGTCGATGAAGGTAATCGCTGACGTACATGAGGCCGTATTGGTGAAACCCCCATCGAGGGTGACAGCGCCGGTCTCTTTGAGCAGCGGAGCAATGTTGATCCCGTCGTTTCCATCGGTGGCGGAAACGAGGTTTAACGGGATCTGCTTACCATCGAACGACAAGGTGATGTCTGACATCCCTTACCTCCAAAACCAGATCAACATAGGCGCGGTAGCACCCCTTGCACGGTACCTGTCTCAGCGTTGTTGAGTCTGCCCGATTACCGCCGAATGGACGTGATCTGGACCTCATCGATTGGTCGCACGATTACCCGAGCCGGCCGACAGCAGCGGCAATTCGTTCGTCTGTCGCCGTCAAAGCCACGCGGACGTGACGAGCGCCGGCCGCACCATAGAACTCACCGGGTGCCACCAAGATTCCACGGTCGGCCAGCCACCGAACCGAGTCCCAGCTGGACTCACCGCGTGTACACCACAGATAAAGCCCCGCGTCAGACAGGTCGATCGTAAAGCCCGCACCTTCCAGTGCCGGCGCAAGAAGTGCACGTCGAGCCCGATAGCGCTCACGCTGAACATCAACATGATCGTCATCAGCCATGGCCACGATGGCTGCCTGTTGAATCGGCCCCGGTGGGATGAGCCCTAGATGCTTGCGGGCCTCGAGAACCGGGGCGATGAGTGACTGATCCCCCATCAGCATCCCAACGCGGTATCCCGCCAGATTGCTGCGCTTGCTGAGCGAATGGACGGCAAGCACCCGATCATGTGAGGTCCCGCAGACCCGTGGATCCAGAACGCTAACCGGGGTGGTCGTCCAGCCAAGTGAGAAGTAGCACTCGTCGCTCACGACGATGGATCCGTTCGCTCGCGCCCACTCGACGGTCTCGCGCATCTGCTCGATGGACAGCACTCGTCCGGTGGGATTCGATGGCGAGTTGAGCCAGACCAGAGCGGGACGATCTGCGGCCCACTGCTCGACCGAATCGGCGCGAACGATCCGACTATTGGTCACGCGTGCACCGACGTCATATGTCGGATATGCGATTTCAGGAATTGCGATGACGTCCGACGAGGTAAGCCCCAGCAGGGTAGGCAGGAGCGCCACAAGCTCCTTGGAGCCGATCGTGGGCATAACCTCGGCGGCCGTCAAATTAGCGCCAAGGACCCGCGATGCCCACGCCGCCATAGCGTCCCGAAGCTGCGGTGTACCAGCAGTGAGCGGATAGCCCGGCGAATTAGTTGCTGATGCAAGCGCCTGCGCGATGACCTCCGGCACTGAATCCACCGGAGTTCCAACGGATAGATCAACGATGCCGTCCCGATGGGCACGCGCGACATCACCAAATGGAGCAAGCCGATCCCATGGGAAGTCGGGAAGTCGCTCAGCCAAGTACGTCACAGGTTTCCCGTTCACAGATCGTAAGGGCTCGGGGTACTCGTACAACGACGCGCCGCCACCCACGAAGGCGACGGCGCGTCAAAGTTGTGGTGCGCAGATCTTTCGGAACCTAGTGTTCCTGTGGTGGCAACGCGCTAACGATGGCCGCATCGCGATGGATCAAGCCCAACTTCGATGCACCACCGGGGGAACCGATCTCGTCAAAGAACTCCGCATTAGCCGCGGTGTAGTCCTTGTACTGTTCGGGAACATCGTCTTCATAGAAGATCGACTCGACGGGGCAGACAGGCTCGCACGCACCACAATCGACACACTCGTCTGGGTGAATGTAGAGCATCCGCTCGCCCTCGTAGATGCAGTCAACGGGGCATTCCTCGACGCAGGCCTTGTCCTTCAGGTCAACGCACGACTGGGAGATGACGTAAGTCACGTACGGATCCTTCCCGATCCACATTTCTGACATCTGACGGCGGGACACCATCAGACCCAAGTCTGCTCGCGCAGACTCGAAGTACACGGTAATACCTCAAACGCCTCTAGTATCGCGTCCACACCGTGTTCACGCGAATGAGGGGTCCGCTCAATGGGACAGGACGACGAGGCAGCCGCCGGCAACAGGCGTGGCTCCGTTCGTCCCGCGGCCCTGCTGATCGTGCGCATCACTGCGGCTGACATTGGTAAGCGCGTCACAATCCGTCACCGGATCGCAGCGGGAAGTACCACCCTGACTGATGTCATGGGCTACCTTCGAGCCTGGTCAGATGGGACTGTGGTGGTCGAACGTCACGATGGCGAACTCGTCGAGATCGCCGAAACTGCCATGGTGGCCGCGAAGGTGATCCCGCCCAAAGCCGTTCGGCGGGTTCGTCCCACCACATCTGATGGAGACACCGGGTGACTGCACAGAGCCGGGAGCGATTTGCCGAGTTATGCCGAAGCAGCCAGGGACATGACCCTGATTTTCGACTTGATCTTGCCCTACTGCTCATCTGCGTCGAAGCACGGGCCGACATCGGAGATCTGGATGCGTACCTGTCGCATGAGACCAATCGCCTTGATGCGCTAGCTGAACAGGTTCCCAGCCACGGACGCGACGATCAGCGGCTACGTGAGGTCCTCGGTCAATTTCACGGCGAGCAACGTGACTACGGACGTCTGGAGTCGAGCCTTCTGCCCGACGTATTGACCCGTCGCCAAGGGCTTCCGATTCTGTTGTCAGCGGTATGGACGCAGGTAGCGCATCGCGCCGGAATCAACGCCTACGGAGTTGGACTGCCGGGACATTTCGTCGTCGGTATCGGCGATCCCGACGGCGCTCGGGTACTGGTCGACCCATTCGCCGGTGGGAAGTTACTTCCGTACGACAAAGCAAAGGACATCGTCGCCGCAACCGGACGAACGCTGAATGCCGATCATCTGAAGCCAGCTGACCACGTCGACACTCTGGCACGCACGTTGGGCAACATGACGAATTGGGCGCAAACTCCCGAAAGAGCATGGCAGCGACTGTGGTCGGTTGAACTGGCCTTGCTGCTACCCCGACGCAATCTCGGCCTTCACCGCGAACACGGCGAGGCTCTGATCGGTGTTGGTCGTTACAGCCAGGCCAGTCGCGTGCTGGAGGATTACGCAGATCTCATCAACGACGCCATGCCACTTGAAGCCGAGAACGCCCGCAGAACTGCAGGACACGTTCGATCTCGCCTTAACTAGGTGGAAAGCCGCCCGATCAACTACTGGCTGGGCTTGGCTTGGTTGTGGCAGTGGGTTTCGGGGCGGCCGACTGGCTCTGGGAGGGGCGAGGCGAGCCCGTGGGGGCCGGCGAACCAGAAGGAGTTGGTTTTGGCGTGGCCGGATCGGCGTAGCAGTGAACGGTAGGACTTGGGTTGTAGTGCGTGGTGATCTTCTCGCGATGATCTTCCTTGCCGCCCTTGTAGAAGACCCGATAGACATCGATCGAAAACCCGTCTTCACCACCTTGTGCGTGGCAGGTTGAGGTGGTGTCGTAGAGAGTCTTGTACGGCGAGGTGCCATACCGTTCCCCCGACTCAGCCTCGATCTTGTCGTAAACCTTGGTCCCCCACATCGACACAGTGATCGACTGACGAGTGATTCCGGCAGTAATGAAAACCGCGTTGGGTGTGTCGTTTTTGAACGACATGTCGAACTGGCCCCACGCCACCGTCGCTTCAAGACCTGCGCGATAACGGGGAATCCACACTGAGTGCGCCTGAACGTGCACCCGGGGTAGACCTGCATAAAACGCCGCCGTCCAGGTGGCCGTGGCTGAAGTGGACACGCCGCCGCCGAGATCCTCCTTGAAGACACCACCTTCACCGATCACATAGCCCTTGGTGTAACCGTTGGCCACTGTTCGCTCGTGGATAGTGTCGTTCAACGAAAAGACTTCACCGGGCATCAACAGCGTCTTGTTGATGTACCTAGCGGCCTGGCCAATGTTTTGGACGCGGTATGGCGCATAGGGGAAGTGCTGAGTGAAGGTCGACATAAGTTCCGTGACACCAAGTTCTTTGGCCTGCTCGGTGGTTAGGTTCGGGTCGATCACGCCGAACTGCGCGTCAACATGACGGGCATCAGGATCGGTCTTATCAAGTACCGCAGCCACATCCGTTGCTAGATGCTCGGCGTTAACTCCGCGACCGACTTTGGATGGAACAACCACCGGGGTACCTGACGAAACGTTGAACGTGGCATCGCGGCCTGGCTCTTCGATGGAGGAAAAGTCTCGCGCGATGGACTTGCGAAGCACATCGCCATCGAGTGTCGGGACGAGTTTGCCACCCTTGGCGGCATACGAAAGTGCCTCGGCAATCGCATCCGGCGGGATAGATGAGGTGATACCTGATGCCGTCACGGAGACAGGTGCGGAAACAGCCGTCTTGGCATCGCCCAGTGCGGCGTTGGCATCGGCATCGCTCACGGTTGGTTCAGCAGTGACGAAGGCAAGAGGCGCGGGCTTGGTGGCCACAAGGTACGAGTCTTTGAGCGTCTGCGCTGCGGCCTTTTGGTCAAGCACCGTTCCGTTCTTACCTGGCACGACAGCCGGATCCATATCTGTGAAAACGATCTGCGGTTCATGAGCCCGCTTATCGAAATCCCCCGCTATACCTTTGATCGCCGAGTTCATCTTGGCTTCGTCTACGGTGATGACTGGCGGAACAACAACCCCGCCAGTGAACTGGCTCAGCAGGGTGAGTGGGTTCCATGTGCGACCTGAATAGGGGGCAACGGTTGCGTCAACATCGAACGCAAGCCCCGCCTGCGCTGGCGACACGCTGATCGGCTTACTCTGCGCAGTGAGGTCGATTGCCTCCTGCGACTTTGGGCCAAGAGCTTTCGTCAACGTGGCGGCCGCTTCTTGCTGCGATTGGCCACCAACATCGACCCCAAGCACAGTGGCGTTGCGCGGCATGCCCGAACCGCTAGCCACGACCATGACGACGTACACGAGGGCGAGAACGCCGACGATTCCCGCTACGACGGGTCCAACGCGGCTACCTGAGGCAGCCTTTGGACTACCCGCAGATGGTGTCGTGGTCACAACAATTCGTCCTGAAAACTAGATGCGATGAAAGTCGGCGAAAACAAAGGCCGATAGTGATGATCAGCCTACGTGTCCGCCACCGGTCTCAACGTTTTCGACACTCCCCAGAGTTCCCTCAAGGGGTTGTCGAGCCATGGGCCACCAGGTCGCCACCAGGCAGGCCACAAACCCGCCGATGAGATACCCGTAGGTCCGCGGAGTATCGGGTAACACAACATCTCCCCCAGGAAGCACCGCGGTGTAAGCCAACGTAACGATGATCCATCCGATAGTTACTAAGGCGCCGGCCACTTTGGATCTCATCCAATAGCTCGCCGCACGCACACACACCCCGAGCGTCGCGACAACCAGCACGACACCCCACGGGATCGTGACGCCATGAACGGTGGTCCGCAGGGCGGCCGCAGGTGCGCCAAACAACCCGATCAGAGCACCACCCATAAACATGGCAATGCTGCTTGAAACACGACCGTCCTGATTCGCCACACCGTCAGACTACGGTGCGAGGGTTCACTAGGCGCGGGTGGAAGGTTCGTCGCGCAGATCCAGCTCCGTCACACGTAACTGATCAGCGTGGGCCAGAACGAGAACATCAGTGATCTCACGGCCAATGAGTTCGTGCCGCTCCATCAGAGCGTCACGCAGAGCCATCACGAGGTGCCGGTTCTCGTCCAGGAGCAACCGAGTGTGCGCCTTCTGCTCTTGAAGGATCCGCTCGACGCGTTCACGGCCGTCGGAATCGGCCAGTACCCGACCGACAATGTTGGTATCGGACAGGGCACTGGCTTGAACCGCCGAGAATGAAATCAGCGTGTCCGTCATACCAGCAGCACCCACCATCTGGGCGGCAACGTTCGTCGCATACAGAAGGTCACCCGCAGGCCCGGTGGAGATGTCACCGAAGAAGAGTTCCTCAGCTGCTTGACCACCCATCGCAATCTGAATCAGAGCTAGCATCTCCGACTTCGACCGCGTGAATACGTCATCTGCATCGCCATGGGCCAGCATTCCCAGCGCATCACGCCTCTTGACGATCGTGAGCACCTCCAAGCGCCGCTCCGGTGCGACCAACCACGCCATGACGGCATGTCCGGCCTCATGAGTCGCGATCAACTTCTGCTCGTGAGCGGTGTAGGCAACAGGTTGACCCATACCAACTTCTTCGACCAGTCTCGCGGTCTCAACGTCGTGACGTGTCATCGCATTGTCACCGCGACGCACTGCGTTCACGAGTCCCTCATCAAACAGGTGCTCGATCATGACCGGCGTATAGCCCTGGGTGATTGCGGCCAGGCCATCACGCGCATCCTCATCGTCAAGATCGAGATGATGTGCCTTGCGACCAAGGAAGAAGTCGATGAGTTCACGTCGACCCGTGCGTGTAGGCGGCTCGAAGGTGAGTCGGCGATCGAACCGACCCGGCCTGAGCAGCGCGGGATCTAAGTTGTCGGCACGGTTAGTGGCAGCAATAACCAGAACATTCGTCGACGGTGGAACGGGTCGAGCTATTTGCCGGTGGGCAGGTAGGAACAGGTTCACTTTGTCGATCAGTGACATCCGGAACTTTTGAAAACCAGTCGGCTCATCAAAGGACTGAAGCTGAATCAACAGCTCGTTGACGACGCCGCCAACACCTTCACTAGTCATCGACGGGTTGGAAACAAGGGATCCAGATCCAGTACCCCACGCCGGCTGTGCGTACGACGCAGGAAGACCAGTCAAACCACCACAGCACAGCGCACCCATGCCAGAGCCCGTGGGATGCGCCGACATACTCAGACCGCCGCGGGCCATGGCAATAGCATCGATTTCCTCAATGAAGCCGATCGCTCCACCTTCTTGTCGTGCAGCCTTACGCAGCGCCTTGAAATACGAGCGAATCTTGCGCGCGGTTGCGCCGTAGTACATCGATTGAAAGGACGTGGCAGAGACGAACAGGAACGGTACGCCGGCCTCATGTGCCATTGCCTTGGCGAGGTGAGTCTTACCGGTACCCGGTGCACCTTCAAAGAGCAATCCACGGCGCGGTGACCCGCCCATCTCACCTGCGAACGACTTATGCGCGAGGAACAAATTCAACGAACGCAGGACGTCATCCTTAATGCCATCGATTCCCTTGACCGAATCCAACGTGACATCGATTTGTTCCGGGCGATACGTCACATGTGGTGAGCGACCCGCACCCATCGTCGTACCGAGTAAGACTCCGATAAGCGCCACAAAGAACAAAAATGGCATGACGATCATCAGATCGATTGATGGCCAGGTGATGTTCAAGATGTCAAAGGGATTACCCGACAGGATGCGCGCCAGGAGGTAACTCGCTGGCAGCATCAATAGCGCACTGAGTCCGGCCAAGCGTCGACGTCGCGCGCGCTCACGGGAGACACCTACGTCCGCCCGCGATGCAGTGATCTTCGATGAGCCTGCGAGGGCAAGGAGCGACGAACCGGTTGTTGCCCCGGCTGTGACGATGGAGTCGGCAGCCGACTGTGATTCGGCCCGAACGACCGTCGAACGGCGGTTACGCCACATGAAGCCCCCTAGCAGCACGTTAAAGACGCTCCGGAGGTGTTACTCCGAGCTTCCACCATCGTGTGCGATACAGGGGTGGTTGGAATCCCCTTTTGGGGCCACATCACCCCGCTGGCGTACCGTCTTGAGGCTGCGCAGAACCTTTTATGCGGCTATCGCGACCCAAACTGGGCTCGGTATCGCTAAACCGGTCCCTAGAGGCCGGCGAATAGGTCCGTTTCGCGTCCGAGCTCATCTCGCGCACCGGCAGTTTCACCGCGGGCGAGTCGGTAGTACTCCACGCCCATGGCACGTGAGCCGAGATTGTTCGACAGCGCGAAAAAGCCATCTTCAACACTGATCTGCGTGGCATGTTCACGCATCGCGTCCATCTTGAAGTCGACGTAATCCTCGGCGTTGATCACTGTGGTGATCAGGTCGTCATCGCAGGCAAAAGGCAGATCATCAGGATCCATAGCGGCGAATCCCTCCGTCTCACCCGAGGCCTTCATCGCCTCAATACCAGCGCGAATGACTGACTTCGGGAAGGCGATCCAGTAGAGCTTCGGCACATCCCAAGCCGCGCCAAGATCTGGTCGGAAGGTGGCTGAGGCGGCCAACGTGACTGCGTAGTGCGCCACCCGATGAGCCTGGATGTGATCTGGGTGACCGTAACCACCGAAGTCATCGTACGTAATGAGGACGTGGGGACGAATCTCACGGATGACGGCAACGAGGTCCGTGGCAGCGGTTAAAAGGTCTGCGCGCCAGAAACAAGCAGGGTCGTCATTGTCCGCGGTGCCCACCATTCCCGAATCGCGGTATCGACCTGCCCCACCAAGGAGTCGATGATCGGTAACGCCAAGCCGGGCCATGGCGTTGGCCAACTCGATTTCGCGGTGTTCGCCGAGACTGTCCTCTATATGCGCGGCTCGATGAGCATGTTCGTCACCGATGATCTCGCCCTCTTCACCAAGGGTGCAGGTGATCAAGGTGACGTGGGCACCCTCGGCCACATACTTGGCCATGGTTGCGCCGGAACCGATGGTCTCGTCATCGGGGTGAGCGTGAACGAGTAAGAGTCGACGATCAGATGTAGTCACACCCCGAGCCTAATGTCTTGCGGTGCCCGACGCCGAATGGTCATAGGCAAAAAACGTCGACGAGTCGGTCAGGCTCAAGACGCGATTTGCTCGTCGGCCTGACAGACTCTCGTTCCATGACGAGTTCACTTCATGACACGACCGAATCGTTCCCACGCCAGTCCGCACGCACTCGACGGTTTACCGCTGGTGCACCGCGGTTGTTCTCAATCTCCCCAGACGGGGGACGAGTGCTGTACGTGCGTTCCAACTCCGGAACCGATGCGGTAGGTCGACTCTGGTCGATGGACGTCGCGACCGGCATGGAACGCCTCGTCGCTGACCCGACCACTCTTCATGAGGGTGCAGAGGAACTCTCGATCGAGGAGCGAGCACGTCGCGAGCGGATGCGGGAAGGCAATTCAGGGATCGTCGGCTACTCGACCGACTCGGCGTCGACGTCAGGCGTCTTCACGCTCTCTGGCGGGCTTTACACGGTCAATCTCATCGACGGCAGTGCCGTCCGAAGTATTGAGGCCACCGGACCCGTCATTGATCCTCGCCTCTCCCCCGATGGCTCGCACATCGCGTACGCCGCACAACGGTCACTTCGAGTCATCGGCGTCGATGGACTAACTGATCGCGTCCTTGTGGCGGGACGCCATGAACATGAGTTTGCCGGGATCGTCGATTTCGCTGCGGCAGAGGAACTTGGACGCTCACGCGGTTTCTGGTGGTCACCAGATTCAACTCGCTTACTCGTGGAACGAGTCGACGAAACCCATGTTCAGCAGTGGTGGATTTCGAACCCTGTCACACCGTCAGATGCCCCACACATGGTGCGCTACCCGTCAGCGGGCACCACGAATGCGACGTTGTCTCTTGTCTTGACTGATCTTGACGGCAACCACATCGACGTCACGTGGGACAACGTGACATTCGAGTACCTCGTTGACGTGTCATGGGTTGATGGTCACGATCCACTGCTGCTGGTGTCTACCCGCGATCAGAAGCACATGCAGGTACTCAGCGTTGACATCAATTCAGGTCAAACCCGAGTCGAGACCGATGTTCGAGACGATCAGTGGGTTGACGCAGCCCCCGGTGCCACAACATGGCTGTCAGATGGCCGCCTTCTCACCCTACGAGCCGACCGTGAGTCGGACACCTACCGACTTCATGCCGGCGCTGACTGGCTCAGCCCCAAGGGACTACAGATTCGCGACGTCATAAGCACCAGCGAATCAGGCGTGCTCGTCTCGGTGGCTACGGATCCCACGTCGGCAGTCCTGATGCTCATCGGACTCGACGGATCTGCTTCACCGGTCGGGCCTACGACCGGGTGGATCATGGGTCGATCCGTCAACGGAACCGCGATCATCAACGAACGTCAGCTAAACACCACCGAGGTCACGTACCGAATCGAGCGGGAAGGCACAACGATTCCGGTCACCTCACACGCGGAACGTCCTCACTTCACACCCCAGGTTGAGATCATCGAGTCCGGTCCGAACAAGGTCCTGACGGCTGTGCTGTTTCCAACCGGTCACGTCAAGGGCTCACGCAAGTTGCCCATCCTGATGAGCCCGTATGGCGGGCCCGGCTTCGGCCAGGTCGTCGCCGCAGGGGCGAGCTACGGCGAAGATCAGTGGCTCGCGGATCAGGGATTCGTCGTTGTGATTGCCGACGGACGTGGCACCCCAGGCCGCGGCCCAGCGTGGGATCGCGAGATCTACCGAGATCTATCAACGGGAATTTTGGAAGACCAAGTCAGCGCAGTCGCCGCCGTAGCTGCCCGTTGGCCAGATGACGCAGACGTCAACCGCGTCGGGATTCGCGGCTGGTCATTTGGCGGCTATCTCAGCGCACTGGCAGTGCTACGTCGACCAGACGTATTCCACGCCGCCGTCGCCGGAGCACCCGTAACCGAATGGCGTCTCTACGACACTGCCTATACCGAACGTTTCTTGGGCAATCCCACTGAAGATCCCGGCCCCTACGACTACTGCTCACTGAGCCATCTGGCCGGAGAACTGACACGGCCACTGATGTTCATTCACGGCCTCACCGACGATAACGTCGTCGTGGCGCACACACTGGCCTTATCCGGTGCCCTGACCGTCGCGGGAAAGCCCCACTGCGTCCTGCCGTTGAGCGGTGTCACGCACATGACACCTCAAGAGGAAGTTGCCGAGAACAAACTGCTCTTGGAATTGGACTTTCTGCGCGGCGCATTACAGGGCTGATTCATTCGAAGTGAGCCCTGGGATCGATTTAGTCTTGACGCTTTTGCCAGCCAAGTTCTGACTCGTGGGCGATGGTGCCGCCAGCAGATGCGGTCTTGTCGAGAAGGGCACGATCGTGCTCCTGGGCTGCGAGCTCTTCCTGTGTTGGCGCAGCACCGTGAATCGTCTCGCCACCCTGACCAAACACAGGTCGATCCTCGGGGAAGTGGCATGCGAGTTGGTGACCGACACTGATCTCGCGGATCAGCGGAACCTCGGTCTTACACCGCTCCTGTGCCTTCCAGCAGCGAGTGTGGAAAACACAACCTGACGGCGGATTGATGGGACTCGGTAGATCACCCGTCAGCAGGATCCGTTCGCGACGGGAGCCACTATCTGGATCAGGCAGCGGCACCGCAGAAAGCAACGAGTGGGTGTACGGGTGGCGCGGCGCGGAGTAGAGAGTGTCACGATCAGCCAACTCCATGATTTGGCCGAGATACATAACCGCTACGCGATCAGAGATGTGTCGAACCACTGACAAGTCGTGGGCGACGAAAATGAAGGCAATTCCAAACTCGGATTGAAGATCTTCCAGCAGGTTTACAACCTGCGCCTGAATCGAGACATCCAGTGCCGACACCGGCTCATCACAGATGATCAGTTTCGGCTGCAGTGCAATGGCACGCGCAACACCAATGCGCTGACGCTGACCCCCACTGAACTCGTGTGGATAGCGGTTGTAGTGCTCGGGGTTAAGGCCAACCCGCTCAAGCAGACCTTGAACGCGTGACTTGATGTCCTTGTCAGATAACGTGCCCTGAACGCGGTAGGGGGCCCCGACGATCGTGCCGACGGTGTGGCGAGGGTTGAGCGAGGAGAAGGGATCCTGAAAGATCATCTGCATTTCTGATCGCAGCGGGCGCATTTCAGATCGCGAGTACGACGTGATGTCTTCGCCATCGAAGATGATGCTGCCAGAGGTTGGCTCTAACAACTTGGCGATAGTGCGACCAGCCGTGGACTTGCCACAACCCGATTCACCAACTAGGCCAAGGGTTTCACCGTTGGCGACATCGAAGGTGATTCCGTCTACAGCTTTGACGGCACCAACCTGACGACGAAACAAGATGCCCTGGGTGATCGGGAAGTGCTTGCGGACATCACGAACCTGCAGCAAGGCATCTGGGCGCAGCGGAACTCCAGCACCGGACTCGGTACTCGTGGTGACCGTCACTGCTCCTCCATCTGATCTTCAATATCTACGTACGAATTACAACGACGTGCGCTACAGGCGACTCTGGATTTCATCGAGCCAAATCCGCTCACTCTGACCAGACGGAATGTGGCAACGAACACGGTGTGTATCCGAGACAGGTGCCAGCTCTGGACGCTGCGTAACGCAGGCCTCACCGACGCGATCCCGGTACATACAGCGGGGGCTGAACACACACCCAGTCGGGAGGTTGATCAGTGACGGTGGATTTCCTGGGATCGGATCAAGCCGTCCCTTGCGATCCCGGTCCAAGCGTGGCATCGAGGCCAAAAGCCCCCACGTGTATGGCATTTGCGGGGAGTAGAAAAGGTCACGAACACTCCCCTGCTCAACCGCGCGACCCCCGTACATAACCGTGACATCGTCAGCGATCTCAGCCACCACCCCAAGATCATGGGTGATCAAGATAATGGCGGAGTTGAATTCCTTCTGAAGATCACGCATGAGGTCAAGGATCTGAGCCTGCACGGTGACATCCAGTGCGGTAGTGGGCTCATCAGCGATCAGCAACTCGGGGTTGCAGACCAGGGCCATCGCGATCATGACTCGCTGGCGCATACCGCCGGAGAACTGATGCGGGTAATCGTCGACGCGCTTATTCGGATTCGGGATTCCTACCCGGTCGAGCATCTCGATGGCACGCTTCTTGGCCACATCCTTAGAGACCTTGTTGTGGACCCGGTACGCCTCCACAATTTGATCACCGATCGTGTAGAACGGATGCAGTGACGACAGCGGATCTTGGAAGATCATCGCCATCTTGTTGCCACGTAATGGGCGAATCTCATCGCCGGACTTTCCGATCAGCTCTTCACCATCAAGCCAGATCTCGCCGGACACATCAGCCCTGGTACCCGAGTGCAATCCCAGGATGGCTTGACTCGTAACCGATTTACCCGAGCCTGACTCACCGACGATACCCATCGTCTTGCCACGCTCGACGTTGAACGACAGCCCGTCAACGGCCCGAACAAGACCATCATCTGTCGGGAACGAAACTTGTAGATTGCGGACCTCAAGGAACGAGGTCGGCGGGCGGCTCGGAATGGCCGCCGAAGAGTCAATCGTCTGGGTCATGTCGATTCCCTCAACTAACTCAATCGCACGCGCGGATCAACCGCGCTGTAGAGAACGTCGACAACGATGTTGGCGACCACGATGAACAACGAACTCACGATCGTCAAACCCATGATCACGGGCAAATCCTGCTTGCCGATTGCTTCGACGAACAAAAGTCCAAGACCTGGCAGGCTGAAAACCTTCTCGACGAAGATCGCGCCGCCCAGCAGGAACGCGATATCAAGACCCGCGATCGTCAGAATCGGAGTCAACGCCGCGCGCATCGCATGCTTGCGGACGACCGTCTTACGCGGCAGGCCCTTAGCAACGGCCGTACGGATGTAATCCTCACTCATCGTCTCGAGCATGTTGGCCCGGGTAAGTCGCGCATAGAGTGCTGCGTTTCCAAAGCCGATAGTGATCCACGCCAAGATCAACGCTTGGAACCACTGCACCGGATTCTCACTCAGCGGCACGTATTGAGTCGGTGGCAGCCACTTCAACCCGTACACAAAGACGTAGAGAAGCAAGATGGCAAAAAGGTACGACGGAAGGGACAGGAAGAGCAGGATAAACACCATCGACGCTCGATCGGCAAATCCACCTCGTCGCAAGGCAGAAAGCACCCCAACGCCAATACCGAGAACGAGCCAGATAATCGCCGCACCAACCGTGACCGATAACGTCACGGGGAAGCGGTCTTTGATGATGTCCCACACTGGCGACTGATACCGGAATGAGTATCCGAAACACGGCGCAGGACATGGCCGCGAACCGTCAGCGGTGCCGTCGGTGAGATCGGTTCGACCCGCGACGATGCCCTTCATATAGATGTAGAACTGTTCTGGAATCGGCCTATCAAGACCCAAACCATGCTCAATGTTGGCGATGAGTTCGGGCGTTGGGTTTTTACCCGCGTACAAATAAGCAGGGCTCGATCCCGTCATTACCGGAACGACCATGAACAGGCCGAAGGTAACCAACGAGACAATAAACAAAACCGCGATGGCTCCCAGGAGCCTGCGAATGATGTAACGAACCATGCGTCCTCCGCAGGTTGTGGCCGACGGGGTTTGTTCCCGCCGGCCACAACCTGACTAGTTAGAGAGAAGTACTAGCGTCGAATTACATGCCGTCGCTGGTACCGATGTTGACGTAGTCGTAGTAGTTACCTACGCCACCGTTCAGGTAGATGTTCGTCAGGCGCGGGTTGCGGTAGAAGAACGTCTTGTCGAGCAGGAACGGCAGGTAGACAGCTGCGTCCATGACCGCATGGTCAACCGTCTTACCGAGATCGGCAACCTTGGCTGGGTCGGTCTCCTTGGTCAGCGCCTCGAGGGTTGAGTCAACGGTGGCATCCTTCAGGCTTGGGTAGTTCGAGTTGCCCTCAGGAAGGATCGCGTTGCTGTTGGCGATTGACTGCCAGAAGCCGTAAGGCGTCGGGAAGTCAGCACCCCAGCCAGCACCGGCCAGGCCGAGCTGCATCTTGACGATGTTCGACGGCGAACCGATGAACGTCGAGTAGTACGAAGCCGGGTCAGAAGCGACGACGCCGTGGACCTTGATGCCGACGCGGCCGAGGTTCTCAGTCACCGAGGCAAGAGCCTTGGGGCCAAGACCAACGTTGCGGTAGGCGTAGTTAAGGTCAAAGCCGTCTGGCTTGCCACATTCAGCAAGCTTGGCCTTGGCCTTCTCAAGATCTCCAGTGTTGTTCGCGCCATTGGGGTACGGGTCGTAACCCTCTTCATATCCAGGGATAAGGGTTGGCACCATGGCGGTTGCGATCTCACCAGCAGTCTCGCCGCCGTTGATACGACGAAGAGCGGACTTGTTGAACGCGTAGAAGACAGCTTCGCGGCATGCCTTGTTGTCGAGCGGAGCAACCGTCTGGAACACAACGTCATAACGGATGAAGCCGGTCGGCGGGTTGTCAGCGTTGGCCTTCTTGGTCGGGTCGGCAAGGATTGATGCAGTGGTCTCTGGCATCACACCACCGTCAGCAAGCAGGTCAACAGCACCTGACATGAGGCGCTTGTCCTCATCGGTCGGGTCAGTGATGACAACGAGTGAGACCTTGTCAACCTTGGGCGAACGCACCTTGTCGGTGGCCTGATCCCAGTTGGGGTTGCGGACCCACTCAGTGCTCTTGCCAGGCTGGAAGCTGCTGATCATGAACGGACCCGATGCAACAGGCATCTTTCCGTAGTCAGCCTTGGTGTCCTTCGCCTGCGGAACTGGGGCTGCTGTCGGCAGCGCCATCAGGAAGTCGAAGTCAGCGAATGGCTTGTTCAAGTTGAACACGATCGTGGTGTCGTCGGGCGTCGTCACCGAGGTGAGATCACCTGACGGGTCAGCGTAAGGACCCTTGTAGGTGTCAGACAGCAGGCTCGTGTAGTAGGACGAAGGTCCACCGTTGATGACGTCTGATGCGAACAGACGCTCAACACCGTACTTGATGTCCTTGGTCGTGATTGTCGAGCCATCTGAGTACTTCAGGCCAGGCTGCAAGTGGTAGGTCCACTGCGTCTTGTCTGCGTTCGACTCACCGGGGCCAGTGGCCATATCCGGCACAACAGCCGTTCCCTCGGTACCTGGAGCCGACTTGAAGGCCATCAGAGTACGGGTGAAGAGGCGCTGGATGTCCCAGCAGTACGCGTAGTAGGTACGCGCGGGGTCGTACGAGTCGCAGTCAGATGCAGCAGCAAGCTTGAGCGTGCCACCGGTCTTATCCGATGCGTTGACAACAGAAGTAGCGGCCGCGTTGAAGCCACCTGCCGTACTCGCTGATGCTGATGCTGATGGTGATGCGGACCCGCCGCCTCCACCACCGCTACCGCCACAGGCGGCAAGAGCCAGCGCAGCCGCCGCACCTAGTGCAGCGAACGCGGTGGCGCGTCGTGTGATCGCCATGAACAGATCCACCTTCTCCTTGGGATGGTGCCCGAAACCATCGGCGACAGTTTCGGTTCCCTAACAGCGTTGTCAGGGAAATTAATGGGGCGGTTATCCGCCGTTGTGTGGGTTCAACGTCTCCACGCAGTGCTTTCGTACGGTCATTTATAGATCACTCGCCCGGGTATCGGTGGCATCGCGAAGTCCATCGCCAAACAGGTTGAAGGCCAGAACGACGATGAAGATCGCCATACCGGGCACGAACATGTACCACGGGTCAATGCTCAGACAGCTCAGCGCGTCATTGATCATGCCACCCCAGGTGGGGGTTGGCGGGAGCACGCCGACGCCCAAAAAGGACAGCCCGGCCTCGGCCAGGATGTTGGTCGGGATGGCCAGCGTTGCCAGTACCAGAACCGTTGGGAGCAGGTTTGGCAGGAGCTCTTTGAAGATGATGCGCGAGTTCGGCGCGCCGATACTGCGGGCAGCGTCGACGAACTCTTTCTCACGTAGAGACAGCACCTGTCCACGAATTAATCGTCCATAGTAGGGCCACGCAAAGAAGCCAATGATGAACGTGACGACGATGATTTGCCAGGCGACAGACTCGCGGTACCACGACGTCTGACCAATGATCACCAGCAGTGCGATGGCAAACAACAAGACTGGGAATGCAAGCAATACATCCATCGTGCGGCTCAGCAAGGAATCGATCCAGCCACCGCGGAGTCCGGCGATGATTCCCAGGATTACGCCGATCGACAAACCAATAACCGTGGCGAGCACACCGACGGCGATCGAGTTGCGTCCGCCATAAAGCGTGCGAGCCAGCAAGTCACGGCCTGTCTGAGGCTCAACCCCGAAAGGGTGCTCCCATGAGGCATTCGAATGTGGGCCGGCGGGGAACCCAAGATCGTCGAGAAGTTCGGGATGAGAATCTGCGTAGTTGGTGTACGGATCAACCCCGACCAGGTTGCAGATCAGTGGCGCAAAAATGACCAGAAGCAGAACGATAATGATCGTGATGGCCCCAGCCATCGCCCACTTGTCTCTGCGCAGCCGGGACCAGGCGATTTCACCCAGTGAACGCCCAGCAATGGCAGCGGGGGCCTGGATCTCGTCAACGGCAAAGCGGCGGTCATCATCGAGCGACGCAGTCATTCGTCCGTCTGCCTTTCCGTCCCCCCGCGGGACTTTGTCCACGCCACTTGTGTGGTCGCCGCATATTCAACCGTAGAAATGTCCTATAGCCCATAGATCTGCGCGAAAACCGCGCACACTGCAACCTACGCCATGTCAGCCAATGTGCGAACGGTGGTGGCCCAACGTGACCGTATCGTGACAAAAACTACCTTTAATGGGATGAAAAGGACACCAGTCCGACACAGCGTCGTTACTAGCCCTTCGTGGCCGGCTAGCCCTTCTTGGCCCGCGACGCGGCCCGGCCTCGCTCAGTTTGATCAAGAACAACCTTGCGAATGCGAACGGTCGCCGGGGTGACCTCCATACATTCATCCTCGCGACAGAATTCCAGCGCCTGCTCCATAGACATTTGCTTATGGGGAATCAACGGCACAAGAACATCACCCGAAGACTGACGCATATTGGTCAGCTTCTTTTCCTTGGTCGGATTCACGTCCATATCGTCCTGACGCGAGTTTTCACCGATGATCATGCCCTCGTACACCTCGGTACCTGGGCCGACGAACATCGTGCCGCGCTCCTGAAGGTTTGCCAGGGCAAACCCGGTGGTGGGGCCGCGGCGATCGGCAACCAGTGAGCCGGTTGGGCGGGTGCGAAGCTCACCGTGCCATGGCTCGTATTTGTGGAAGACGTGATGTAGCAGGCCCGTTCCACGAGTTTCCGTGAGGAACTCAGTACGGAAACCGATCAAGCCGCGGGCAGGGACGACGTATTCCATCCTGACCCAGCCAGTGCCGTGATTGACCATCTGCTCCATGCGGCCTTTGCGAAGGGCCATCAACTGGGTAACAACGCCGAGGTAATCCTCGGGGATATCAACAGTCAGATGCTCCATCGGCTCGTGCACCTTGCCGTCGATCACGCGAGTGACGACCTGAGGCTTACCTACCGTGAGTTCGAAGCCTTCGCGACGCATGATCTCAACGAGAATCGCCAGTTGAAGTTCACCACGGCCTTGAACCTCCCAGGTATCGGGGCGGTCGGTCGGCTGAAGACGGATGGAGACGTTACCGATGAGTTCAGCGTCCAACCGGTTCTTCACCAGGCGCGCAGTCAACTTGTTACCGCTTTGCCCAGCCAGTGGCGAGGTGTTGATACCGATGGTCATCGAGATGGACGGCTCGTCAACCGTGATCAGCGGCAGCGGACGCGGATCGTCGATATCGGCCAAGGTCTCGCCAAGGGTGATGTCTTCAATGCCGGCGATGGCGACGATCTCACCGGGGCCAGCCGATTCAGCTGGAACACGCTCAAGTGCTTCTGTAACAAGGAGTTCGACGATCTTGGCACGCGTGATCGTGCCATCAGTGCGACACCATGCCACCTGCTGACCCTTGCGAAGCGTTCCGTTGTGGATACGACAAAGAGCCAAACGGCCAAGGTACGGCGATGAGTCGAGGTTTGTGACGTGAGCCTGAAGCGGCATGTCTGGGTCGTAGTGCGGGGCGGGAACCGTGTCGAGAATCGTCTTGAACAGTGGAACCAGATTCTCAGCATCGGGCATCCCTGCATCTTCAGGGCGGTTGAGCGATGCGCGGCCCGCCTTGGCCGATGCGTAAACAACAGGGAAGTTGATCTGCTCTTCATCGGCGTCGAGATCGAAGAAGAGTTCATACGTTTCATCGACAACTTCCGCGATTCGCGCGTCAGAACGATCAACCTTGTTGACCACCAAGATGACGGGGAGGCGCTTCTGGAGTGCCTTGCGCAGCACGAACCGGGTCTGAGGCAGTGGACCTTCGGATGCATCCACCAGGAGCAGCACAGCGTCGACCATCTCAAGACCGCGCTCAACCTCACCACCGAAGTCTGCGTGGCCGGGAGTGTCGATGATGTTGATCAACACGCCACCCTCAGGGGCACCTTCGCCGTGGTAGCGAACGGTGGTGTTCTTGGCGAGGATCGTGATGCCCTTCTCGCGCTCAAGATCCATGGAGTCCATAACGCGGTCCTTGACCGAGCCTTCATCGGCTTGGTGGGCGGTGAAGGCGCCGGACTGCCACAGCATGGCATCAACGAGCGTGGTCTTGCCGTGGTCAACGTGGGCGATGATCGCAATGTTGCGCACGTCTGAGCGGACGGCCTGGCCTTGGGATGACATGGTGAACCTCGAGTTAGAGAACGGGGAGGCCTCCAGTCTAGGGGGGTTTTGGGTTCACTCTGACCACAGCGCCCGCACGGCACTCCGAGGCGGCTCGCGGCACGACAGGACTACCTGGCCGGCCCTGACGTGAGGCGGGACCCTAGAGCCTGAATGGGAGCACTATCTGCCGGCAGCCACGAAACGGACATCAGGTGATCTGATCCCAACCAACGCACCTCATCGTGGGCCGGCCCCGGGCTTGGATCCCCGTGAACGAGATCGACAAGGTAGACCCGTAAGACAGTGGATTGGGACAGTGGCCAATCACCGCCGACGGCATCTTCGAGCTCGCTCGGCGCCATCAGTCGTCCTACCACCTCAACATCGATGGCAAGTTCTTCTCGAAGCTCACGACGGATCGCGTCGATGGGTAACTCCCCCACCTCAACCTTGCCGCCGGGCAATTCCCACTTACCCGCCAGCTCAACCGGTGACGAGCGTCGGGCAGCCAACAGCAGTCCATCGCGAATCAGCGCACCGGCGACGACGATACGTCGCCCGGTCGATGTCAGGTGCGCATCGTTGCTCATGCCAACAGCCTTGCAGATACCTCCCATCCCGCGTCACGACACCCTCGAAATCCCTTGCCCCCCATATGAATGAGGACCCCCCCTCACATGGGGTAGACGTTGCGCCAAACGAGTCAAACTCGCTCTAGATCGGCTCAAGTTGCGATCTCAAACCGGTTCTCGGCTTTCCTCGACGTGCCGTCATGACGGACTCTCGGTGCAGGGAGTGCTGGCAATCGGTAAGGGGCGAGGGGCCCGAGCCAGCGCTAGGGAGGCACCACAATGTTTTCTTCTGTTCTCGATTCACGAGGTCTCAAGTCGCGACGAGCTCTAAGCCGCACGTTGGCAAGCTCGATAACCGCACTTGCTCTGATCGCCACGGCCGTCGGGGCTTCCGCACCAGCGTCGGCGGCGAACAACGATGGCAGTATCACCATCGTTCCGTCAGCCACGGTTGTGCCCCCACTGTCCGGACTCGTCATGAACGTCACGGTCATCTGCCCCACGTTTAGCGGTGGCACTGGACTGACTCTCGACGTGACCGATGCATCGGGCGCCGGGACCATCGGGCTCACCGAGGCCGATGGCTTCTCCAGCGATAACCGGACGTGGACCTGGGCAGTAGACGTGACAGCACCAGAAACTTTGGGCGCCGAAACCTACACCGCCTCGGTAAACGGGCGGGCCTGTGTGCTGAGCGGTAAGAGCGCGTCGGCCACGATCACCGTTGCCAATGTCTCAGTACCCGATGCCCCAACGGTTACCGCCGTTACACCTGGAGACGGATCAGCGCGCGTGTCGTTCACCGCACCTGCCAACACTGGTGGGCTTGCGATCACTGACTATCAATACAGCCTCGACGGAGCCACCTTCACCTCTGCCGGATTGACCTCCCCCTTCACGATCACCGGCCTACCCAACGACATCGCCCAGAGCGTCGTCCTCATCGCACGCAATGACGCTGGCGACAGTGCACCATCGGTCGGGTTCCCGTTTACCCCCGTCGGGCCGCCTTACGCGCCAACCAACGTGGTCATCACGCCACAAAGTGGCGCACTCGACGTTGCGTTTACGTCGCCCGCAGACCCCGCGAACCTGATCACCTCCTACGAATACTCGCTCAACAGCGGGGCGTGGGTGTCGTGGAACAGCACCGCTCTTTCACAAACCATCAGCGGCTTGACTAACGGCACCTCGTACACAGTGTCAGTGCGCGCTCGCAATTCACGGGGGGCAGGCACTGCGACCAGCCCTGTCACGGGCATTCCCGCCGGGTTGCCAGATGCGCCTACGAATGTCGTCGTCACCCCGATGGGAACGACATCACCACTCGATACGCAGCTTTCGGTTTCATTCACCGCGGCAGTCAACAACGGCTCCGCGATCACGAACTACTGGTACTCACTCGACGGCACGAACTACGTTTCAGCTAACTCCACATCAACCACGATTGTCATCACCGGACTCACCGCAGGACAGCCGTACGCTGTTTGGGTCAAGAGCGAGAATCTCGTCGGCTTAAGTGATGCTTCCGTCCCCAGTTACGGAATTCCGGCAAGCACCGTCCCGAGCGCGCCACTGTCGCTGAGTACAGCACCGAGTGACTCGTCCATCGTTGTGTCGTTCACCGCCACCAGCGTCCCCGACGCAGACGCAGCTCAGTACTCCATTGACGGCGGGACTGCGGTTGACGCCACAATGTGGTTGCTCGATGCTCAAACCGGAACCGGCGGCGTCCTGATCGACGCCCTCACCAACGGAACGTCGTACTCGATTCGCGTGCGGCTGCACAATTCAGTTGGTTGGGGATCCTGGTCGTCGGCTGTGATTGGCATTCCAAGCACAGTCCCCGATGCTCCGTCTATCTCCCTGACGCCAGGTAATCAGAGCCTGACGATCAACGTGACCCTCGGCTCTGATGGCGGTAATGCCATCACGTCGTACAAGTACTCCACCGACGGCGGTAAAACGTTCACCACGACAGGAAACTCCACCACGCCCATCACGATCTCGGGTCTGACGAACGGCCAGGCATACGACGTCGTTCTGATCGCCACCAACGGCAATGGAGACGGTGGCGCATCCCTACCCGTTAGCGGGATTCCGAGCGGTAAGCCTGGATTGCCCACGGTATCGAGCATCGGCCACGGTGACCGCCAGTTGACCATCAACGGCACCGGTGCAGCAGCAAACGGCTCGGCCATCATCCGCTACGAATACACGTTCAACGGTGGAACCACTGTGGTGAACGCTGGCACCGCCGTACTGCCTTTCACGATCACCGGCCTGACCAACGGCATCAGCTACGCCGTCCAAATCCGCGCCGTCAATGGTGACGGTGCGGGAAGTTGGACCAGCGTCATCAACGCCACCCCAAGCACAACCCCCACGGTGATCACCACCGCGATCACACATGGGGATAGCAGCATCACCATCGATGGAACCATCTCCGATGGCGGATCGACGATCACGGGTTACCAGTACGAACTCGACGGTGGCTCCGCAATCGATTTCGCATCGCTTCCGTTCACCATCACCGGCTTGAACAATGGTCAGCCGTATTCGGTACGAATGCGCGCGCTTAACTCTGCCGACGGCGCCGGAGCATGGAGTTCGGCCGTCGTAACCAGCCCAGGGACAACGCCCAATCCGCCGACAAACTTGGCTATGTCGTCAGGTAACCGTTCGCTGACGGTTTACTTCGACGCACCACTGGCAAACGGAACCGATATCACCGACTACGAGTACTCCACAGACAACGGCGTGACCTTCGTGTCCGGAGGCACCGCAGTCTCACCGGTCATCATCACAACTGTGAGCACCGCGGGACATGCTGCACTTGGTGTTGGGCAGTCCTACGACGTGGTGTTGCGTGCAGTAAACAGCGCCGGTGCTGGCCAGTCGTCGAACTCAATACTTGGGATCACCAATGACGTCCCCGGCGCTCCCAGTGGAGTTGTGGCTACACCTGGCAATGCAACGATCAGCGTGGCCTTCACCGCACCAAGCGATGGAGGAAGTGCGATTACCCGTTACGAGTACAGCATTAACGGCGGAACGACAGCCCTAAGCACCGGATCAACCACGTCACCGTTCATCATCGCATCGCTCACGAATGGAACCAGTTACACCGTGAAGGTTCGTGCAGTGAACGCCAACGGTGCGGGTCCTTGGGCAACCGCGTCGGCCGTCACACCGAAGGCACCGACAGTCCTTACAACCTGGAATACCAAGGCGGCCGCACGGTCGTACGTCACCGTCGTCAGTGCAGCGGGCACTCACTCCGTGGCTGTGAAGACCACGACCCCGAAGGCCTGTGTCGTCAAGGGCTACACCGTTTACTTCTTGATGTCAGGAACCTGCACGGTCACTGTGACCCAAGACGGCCAGGTCTTACGCACGCTTAACTCGAGCGTCGCTAAGGCCAACGTGCTGATCTCACCAGCCAAAGCTCAACGCATCACATCGATCAATATGACGACCAAGGGCACGACGCTTGATGCGGGCACCAAGAAGGCCCTCGACAAGCTAGTAGCAAACCTGCGCAAGTCGGCAATCGTCATTGTTTACGGATGCGCAGCAAAGAACTCATCAACAGCGGTAACCGCGGCCAATCGTGCTACGGCCGTTGCCTCGTATCTCAAGTCCAAGGGAGTTTCTGTTGCCTCGTTCGCAGGCTACGGCTCGACGATCGCCGCGTCGGGTAAGGCTCTCAAGGATCGCGTGGACCTCGGCACCGCCTAACCCCTCCCCTGGCAGGTGCCGAGCAATGGGCTCGCAGGATTTCTATCCTGCGAGCCCATTGTGTTGTTGAGAACAGATCCTCGAAGCGCCCTGAATTCCGACTAGACATGAGAGGCTGCAGACATGAGGCCACAGGCACTTTCCGACACCGAGATCATCGAAAGTTTGACCGGAGCACCTAGTTGGGAACATGAGGGCATCTCTCTTCGACGATCAATCACATACCCGGCATTTCTCACGGCAATCGACGCGGTGGGTCAGATAGCGGCTGCTGCCGAGGAACTCGATCACCACCCAGACATAGATATTCGGTGGCGCACCCTGCACATCACTCTCACCACCCATGACTGTGGCGGGTTAAGCCACCTAGATTTCGACCTCGCTCGGCGGATTGATGCGATCTCGACCGCACTGGGCGTGGGCGAGGATGAATTGGCCAGCGGGAGTTCGACTGCGTGACTAACCGGTCGAAGCACCGGCCGGCCTCAGGGTTCGACTGCGGTGATCCCACCTCTTTCGCGATCCCCTATCGCGCACTACGCTTCTGGGCACTAGCGTGCCGCTGAGGAAACACATCCAGATACGGCACCTAGTGCAATGGACAACGTAGGCGGTTGGCGTCTGCGGCAGAGTGAAGGGAATGCGTCAGATGGACGAGGTTCGCCAGCACAAGTACGTGCTTGACGAGAGCGAGATGCCCACAACGTGGTACAACCTCGTTCCTGATCTACCCAGCCCCCCACCGCCGGCACTGCACCCCGGAACATTGCAGCCGGCTGGCCCAGAGGATTTCGCACCGCTCTTCCCGATGGACTTGATCCTTCAGGAAGTTAGCCAAGAGCGATACATCGATATCCCAGGTCCGGTGCTCGACGTGTACCGCCAGTGGCGTCCATCGCCGCTGTTCCGTGCGCACCGCCTCGAAGAGGCCCTCGGAACCCCGGCTCGTATCTACTACAAGTACGAGGGTGTTTCACCCGCCGGCTCACACAAGCCCAACACAGCGGTACCGCAGGCGTACTACAACAAGTTGGCTGGCGTGAAGAAGCTCACGACGGAGACGGGCGCAGGCCAGTGGGGCACCGCACTGTCATTCGCCTGCGCACTGTTCGACCTCGAGTGTGAGGTGTGGCAGGTCGGCTCCTCCTATGACGCCAAGCCATACCGCCGCCTGATGATGGAGGTCTTCGGCGGCAAGGTTCACCGTTCACCATCTGAGCTCACCGAAGCGGGACGTCGTCTCGGCGCCGATCCGAAAAACTGGTCTGGATCACTTGGTATCGCCATCTCCGAAGCCGTCGAAGTTGCTGCCACGAATGACGATGTTCGGTACGCACTTGGCTCGGTGTTGAACCACGTCCTGATGCACCAGACGATCATCGGCGAGGAAGCAATCCTGCAGCTCGCCAAGGCCGGCGACACTCCCACCCACATCGTCGGATGTACCGGTGGAGGTTCGAACTTCGCAGGTCTCACATTCCCATTCCTGCGCGAAAAGCTGGCCGGAAACATCACTCCGCGGGTTATTGCCGCTGAGCCTGCGTCCTGCCCGTCGCTGACCCGTGGCGTCTACGCGTACGACTTCGGCGACACCGCTGGAATGACCCCGCTGATGAAGATGCACACTCTGGGTCACGACTTCATTCCTGACCCGATCCACGCTGGCGGCCTGCGCTACCACGGCATGGCACCGCTGATTTCCCACATCTACGAATTGGGCATGATCGAGGCCGAGTCCGTTGCACAGACCGAGTGTTTCAGCGCCGCGGTGCAGTTCGCTCGTACAGAGGGAATCGTTCCGGCGCCGGAGCCAACCCATGCAATCGCACTGGCAATCCGCGAGGCTCTCAAGGCGAAGGAAACCGGTGAAGAGACCGTCATCCTGACGGCTCTTTGTGGACACGGACACTTCGATCTTGCCGCTTACGACGAATACCTCAACGGACGCATGGTCGATAACGAACTAACCGACGAGATGTTCGCCGCAGCTCTGGCCACGATCCCATCGGTGCCAGTCGGCTAAACCTCGACATCACCGCAAAAGATATCGGGCCCGGCACCTTTCGGTGTACGGGTCCGATGTCTTTTCTGACTCCCGTCCTCTACCCTCGGAGCATGGAATCGGACGGCCAGAACATCGTGGAAGAGACAACTGCCCACCACCACCATCACGGTCCTGCAGAACATCTCCGTGAGCGCCTCCTGGCAGGTAAGGGACGGCTCGTCATTTTGGCCGCAGTCGTCTTTATCTGGGTGATGGATACCGTCCTATCTCGACATTTGGTGTCCAGTGGCGCGGTGGGACAACGCGGCGAACTGCTAGACATGCTCGAATGGATCGGCACCGCGATCATGGTAGGAACCACGATCTTCCTACTCGTAGCGCTCACCCGTCGGTACAACCACCTCCTGATTCCCGCGGTTGCCATCTATCTCGGGTACGCGGTGATTCAAGTGATCGTCAACGTCATTTCGATGCTCGCCACTGCAGGTAATCACCAGGGCGGTGGGTTGAGTTCTTTGTGGGATGTCGCACTGGTGTACGCGATGAGTGTGATCGTGTTTACGTTCGTCTACATCTACTTAGACATCACCACACCGGGCGGGGCCTTCATCTGGCCAGCACGAGACGGCCAAGAACCCCCACCGCCGAACTTCTTGGATTACCTGTTCATCTCCATGAACGTCAACTCCACGTATGGACCGACGTCAGAGGCAATCATGTCCCGACCCGGCAAGATGATCATGGGCTTGCAGGTCTTACTGGCCGTCATGATGCTCACGGTTTTGATTAGCCGAGCGGTCGCAGCCACCAGCTAACAGTGCAGTGCCACGACGCACGTTGACGAGCAGCTACGTCTTCATGATCCCCCGCACAGCACTCACGCTGCTGTGCATAGGTGACCCATCCATCGGCTGCAGCGATACGTCAATCGCGGTGTATTGGGAAAGGTCCAACCCAGCCGGAACGACATATGCACCCCGCCCGTCAACCCCCAAGACACCAAGGGCAACAAGGTGGCTGTCGCTCGGATCCATCAGCCAGACTTCGTAAAACTTGCCGGCCTCAACTGGAAGATTCGACACCCTCACCGTAATTGCGCGCTGAGCTGGCGACTTCACCTGCAAAACGGCCGTGCCGCTGGTGTCCGGAATATCCAGAGCTTCCAGGGCTGCGGTCGCCATTGGGACATTAGGCACCGGCGACACATCCGATGATGAACGGCCCAGGGCCCACGTGCCACCGGCCCCAACGATGAGTCCGACCGCTGCGGCTGCACCCATGGAGACGACGCGGCTCAACGTCGACCTATCACGCTTAGCCTGCAGTGAGACGACGTGTGCGTCCGTTGGCCCCGTAGCGGCAATCTCCGGGGATCCAACGCGTGCAGTGCCCGTTGTGGTCACAGAGTCGGGCGTCTGGATCACGTCCGAACTGCTCACATCCAACTCGGACGCAATGCGCGTCCAGACCTGCGCGGGTGGTGCAACAGGCGCGTAATTCTTGCCTAGGCCACGACCAGCTGACACGACTGCGCTCAGTGAATCGACGCCTGCTCGACACTGCTCACACATCGATAGATGAGCTGCGTTGTCGTGCGTCGCATCGGCTTCACCAAGTGCCAACAGAGCTAGGGTCGCCTCGTCATAGTGCGGCACCATCCACCTCCAGTCTCAATCGTAGTCGGTCTAACGACCTCTTTATATGACTCTTCACGGTCCCCAACGGCATACTCAACGTCGCCGCAATCTGGGCGTGTGTCAGATCATCAAAGAACGCTAACTCCATGATGCGCTTCGCCGGATCACCCAGACTTGCCAGTTCGTCAGCCAGTAAGACGCGGGCTGCCACATGTTCTATATCGGCCGGTGCAGCCTCGTCACGATCCGTGGCAAGGGACATCGCGTGCACCACTTTTCGTTCGCGACTGGTTGCAGCCCATCGATCAGCGACCTGATTGCGCGTGATGCCCGTCAGCCACCCAGCAACCGAGCCCGATGAAGGATTGAACGTGTGCCTACCGCGCCACGCTCCAACGAACACAGACTGTGTCACGTCCTCGGCATCTTCACGATTGCCTAACGAGCGCATGGCGATCGTGAACACCAGAGGCGACCAGCGCGCGTAGACCTCCCGCAGCGCCTGCTCGTCCCCGTCGCGAAACCGGTGAGCGAGATCAACATCCGGGGACATTCCATCAGTATCACTGATATCTACCAATTCACATCTGCTGCCCTCCATAGATGCCGGCAACGCGAGCGGAACCTGGACCACTGGTCTGGCTCCATCGTCGGTCACGATCCCACAGATACTCGACCGGCCCATTGACCGATCGCTCACCCATACGATCGGCTCGCGCAATGTAGTCGTCATGACACGCTTCAGCTCTCGTCAACCGGCGACATGGTGTCGAGTCTGAACACGTCAATCCGACCAACGGCAGTGCCGCTAACCGGCACACCGCCGGTGAGGAATCCGTGCTTGAAAGTGGCAACGAATCGCGTGATCGTCATGTTCCCTGCGCTCACCCCCGAGCCAAGTAGACCGTTCAACGACATCACACCTCCACCTCATACACGGCCACCGCGTGCGACCTCTACTAGACCTTTCCCGTTTCGGTGCCTTTTTGGATGCAGTCAAAAGAATTTCAAGCCAATGTGACGAAGTTGCATCCAAATGCGCCGTCCTCGCAGAAGAGCAGACAAGAGCAACTTCTAACGTGGAGGAACAATGAAGGTTCGTCGCACATTCGCGATCGCCGTCGCCGGCGCAGCACTTCTCGGCACGACCATGGCAGGCACACTTCCAGCACAAGCCACGACCGCAGCCCGTGGGCACGTCGTAGCAGCAGGAGATGTCTCGGGTACACGCGCGCTGGCCACAGTTGTGGCCCCGTACGCAAAATCATGGAACCACAACTGGCACGACTACAACATCGTCACGCATGCAGTGTTCGCTGTCCTCAAGGCCAAGCCAACCTCGGCAGTCGGGGTCCTGGCCGACGGCAAAGTAGCCCTGACAGCCTTCCTCCCCAACGACAAGGCATTCCAGATCCTGGTTAAGAAGTTGACGGGCAAGATGACGTACACGGAATCATCGACCTACAAGGCAGTCCTCACCCTCGGCGTGCCCACGATCGAGGCTGTTCTGCTTTACCACGTGGTGCCCGGAGCAACCATCACGTCAGCTCAGGCTTTGAAGGCCAACGGAGCTCAACTCACAACCGCTCAGGGTGGGAAGATCCGCGTCAAGGTCAACGCGGGCCCAAGCATTGAATTGGTGGACGCCGACAAGTACATGACCAACCCAAAGGTCGTCCTGGCACGCGTTGATATCAACAAGGGCAACAAGCAAATCGCGCATGGCATCGACCGCGTGCTGTTGCCGCTGCCGCTCAAGCCAGTGGCCTAGCCGATCTCGTCAGCGAGTACTCCATGAGGTAGCTACGAGACAATGTCTCGGGCTTGATCACTCATAATGCGGGGCGTCCACCACATGGGCGTCCCGCATTCGCTCTGCTTCCACCACTTCGAGGCCGTGAACTGCAACGGTACGCGCAGACCAAGGCTTAGACGTTGAAGCGGAACTCCACGACGTCACCATCCGCCATGACGTACTCCTTGCCCTCCATCCGGGCCTTACCTTTCGATCTTGCTTCAGCCACTGATCCGGTGGCGACGAGGTCGTCGAATGAGATGACTTCGGCTTTGATGAAGCCCTTTTGGAAGTCGGTGTGAATGACGCCGGCCGCCTCGGGAGCCGTTGCCCCTTTACGGATCGTCCAAGCCCGCGATTCCTTCGGGCCCGCCGTTAAATACGTCTGAAGGCCGAGCGTGTCGAACGCGACGCGGGCCAGCGTTGAGAGACCGGACTCTTCCATCCCGATGGACTGCAGGAGTTCGAGTGCTTCCTCGTCATCGAGTTCGATCAACTCTGACTCCGTCTTCGCGTCGAGGAACACCGCTTCCGCCGGGGCTACGAGGCCGCGGAGTTCAGCTTTGAGTTCGTCGTTAACCAGTTCGTCGGAATCAACGTTGAAGGCGTAGAGGAAGGGTTTGGCGGTGAGCAAGAACAACTCTCGCAGCGGGGCTGGATCAAGACCGGCCGCGAAGATCGTTCGTCCCTCATTAAGTACGGTCTGCGCCTGTTCAGCGGCTGCTAGAGCCTCGGCGCGGTCCTTGTTGAGACGTGCTTCCTTTTGAAGGCGCGGGATCGCCTTTTCTAGGGTCTGCATGTCGGCGAGAATCAACTCCGTGTTGATCGTCTCCATATCGTCCTTCGGATCCACCTTGCCCTCGACGTGAACGACGTCAGGGTCAGTGAAGACTCGGATGACCTGGCAGATCGCGTCACTCTCGCGAATGTTGGCCAGAAACTTGTTGCCGAGGCCCGCACCCTCGCTCGCACCCTTGACGATTCCCGCGATGTCGACGAACGAGACAGTGGCCGGTAGTTGCCGCTCGGAGTTAAAGATGCCCGCGAGTATGGCCAGGCGAGGGTCAGGGACCCCGACGACGCCCACGTTCGGCTCGATGGTGGCGAAGGGGTAGTTGGCGGCGAGCACATCATTCTTGGTTAACGCATTGAACAGCGTCGACTTGCCAACATTGGGAAGACCCACGATTCCGATGGTCAATGCCATGTGCACACCTGTTTCACAAGATTCATGTGCCGGGTTCTGATATCCCACCACCACGCTGCTGACCGCGAACGCGAGCCGCAGGAAATTATGTCGTATCCACAGGCAACGGTGACCGGCGCGTCGCCCACAAGTGACTGCAGGGTGGTTTTGCATGGTCGTGGGAGGTTCTCATAATCATACACATGTTTGAAACTGAGGTTCCCGACGATCAGCGACTTCACGCTGCCGTCGAACGTGCCTTGGCTGCCATTACTGAGGTCGCCGATCTGCTCGCTGCAGACGTTTTGGACGTGTGCTCTGACCCGGAATTGATCCCGCTTACGACACGATTGGCAGAGATCGAAGATCGGGCCGCGGCATCTAGCTCAGCGGTTGTCGCGCGGCTCGATCAGAGCGGAGCGGTGCGAGCTTTGGGCTACCTCTCCACCCGCGCCTGGATGGATGCGCAGCTGCGAAACCCGCGGCGGGAGAACGCTCAGATTCTGCGGACCGCGCGACTGCTACGTCGTTCGTATCCGGCAACTCAACGATCGTGGCTCAACCACGTCATCACCCGCGCGCATGCAGACGCCATCAGCAACGGAATCGAATCAGCGGTCAAGGGACTCGACGAGCACACTCGTGATCAGGCCCGCATCGACGCAGAGCGGGTCCTGCTCGATATCTCACGAGATCACTCACCAGATATCGCACGCGCCGCCGTTACTCGCATTCGTCTAGCCGCCGATCCAGATGGCGCAAAAGCCGCGGCCGTCGAAGCTGATGGTCAACAATGGTTCAGCCTCACCCCAGTAAGCGATGGTTGGCTGTGCAAGGGATGGCTAAGCAACATCAACGGGACGGCGTTAGCTACGGTCTTAGAGGGTCGTCGAAATAGTCGACACCACATGGGGCGTACGTCCGAGATTGACTTCAGTGAGAGCCTCGTCGACGAAACGTACGCTGACGAACAAGCCGCCAAGCGCATCCGGCATGAAAATGCGCTCGTTCTCGGCGAGATTGCTGCCGAGTTACTGAACTCCGATGGAGCCGGTCGCATAAACGGCGAGCGACCCCACATCGAGATCAGCGTCACCCTGGCAGAGCTTGCCCAAGGCACCGGCTACGGCGAACTCTCAACCCCCGGAGCCCCCCGCCGACAGAACACCACTCCGATAGATCTCGAAACCATCAGACGGATGAGTTGCGATGCAGATATCCGTCGCATCGTGACAACGGGGATCCACCGCGATCCCGACACCGGAGATGAGATCGACCCCGTTCTCGGCCGCCTGATGGCCGCACCCACGGAGGTCGTTGACTACGGGCGGGCACATCGAATCGTTCCGCCTGGCCTCAAACGCCAACTGGCCCTGCGGGATCAGGGCTGCGTGTTCCCCGGTTGCCATCGGCCACCATCCATGACCGAAGCCCATCATGTGCATCATTGGAGCGCTCAAGGGACAACAGACTTAGGCAATCTTGCACTGCTCTGCACTCGACACCACACCGATGTGCACACTCGGGGCTGGACTCTCACGGCCAGGCCCGGATATCAAGCTCACCAACCCGGGTTTTGGGAGGTACGGCCACCGAGGCCACCGACCTGGGCGGACACCGGGTAATCCGGACGCGACGTGGCATCGCCGCGGTGACGGATCCGGGTAACTGTCAGGGGTAGCCGCCAGTATGGATTTATGAGCGAACTACTTCCCCTTGTTCTCGCACTCATCATCGGTGTTGTTCTCGGCGCAAGCGTCGCACTCGTCGCACTGCGTTCCTCCCGTCAACCCGATGGTTCTCTCGCTGCCGAACGCGCCGCAGTCGATGCATTGGTGCGTCCGGTCAACGAGACACTTGCTCGGGTTGCATCAGATCTGGCGCGCACTGAACGCGATCGGGCCTGGGCACACGCCGAGTTAAGGGAGCAGATCCGAGCTACGGCTCTCGGAGCGGAAACGTTGCGAGACGAGACAGGCAAACTCGTCTCGGCACTCCGGCGATCAGAGGTCCGAGGCCGCTGGGGTGAGGTACAGCTACGACGACTGGTGGAGACCTCCGGGATGCTCGCGCACGTGGACTTCGATGAGCAATCCACTACCCGCGACGATTCGGGTGATGCACTACGCCCAGACCTTGTGGTCCATCTGGCAGATGAGCGCGACATCGTCATCGACTCCAAGGTTTCGCTCACTGCATTCATCGAGGCTGCCCAGGCCAAGGACGATGACATCGCCGCGCGCTTTATGGCAAAGCATGCAAGCGATGTGCAAACTCATGTTGATCAACTCGCCTCAAAGGCATATTGGCAGCGGTACAACACTCCCGAGTTCGTCGTCCTATTCCTTCCAGCAGAAGCGTTTCTTTCCCATGCCCTCGAGCACAAACCCGACCTCCTTGAATACGCGTTCACTCGGAACATCGTCATAGCGACGCCGACGACACTCCTAGCGCTCTTACGGACTGTGGCGTACACCTGGCGACAGGACGCTGCAGTGAAGAACGTGCGCGAGGTTCAGTCGCTCGCGCGAGATCTTCATACACGTTTAGCCACGTTCGGCACACATCTAGCCAAGATCGGAGCAGCCCTCGATTCCGCCGTCGGTCACTACAACAGTTCAGTGGGCTCGTATGAGTCGAGAGTTCTGGTCTCTGCACGAAGGCTCGCAAACCTTGGGGCAGTCGACGTTGGTGAAAACGAAGACCACGGCCTGAGCGAACCTCGATTCGTGCACACGACGACGAGGGGCTTGATCGCCACATCTGATTCACTTGAAGATTCAGGTTGGTATCGCGAGCCTGTGCTCGAATCACCTACGAGCATCACGTAACGTGTTCACCGTGAGCAACGAGGAGGATCGCGCAGTGCCGTCCTTCGATGACCTATTCGAGGATCCGGACGTGAGCACGCCAGCGGCGGCCCCCGCGCGACCGTCCCATGACACTCCAGCACGCTCAGATTCAGCAGAGTCGGAGTGGGTAGATGATCTCGTCATACCTGACTTCGTCGCGGCCCATGAGCCACAGACACCAGCGAGTGAGATCAACCGCGAGATGAGCAACGTCAACATCATCGAAGCCATTCCGCCTAGCGCTGGGACAGCCGAAGATGCGCTTGAAAATGAGATCGCCCAAGCACCCGACCTTGGTGGCCCCGAGTTCGTTCCACCTCTCGACGAGTTTGGGACGGGAGCAAACCTGGTAATCACCCCGACTCAGACCGGTCGGTTGTATCGCTCCGCTGGCGCAGAAGGACCGGCAGCCGCGGCAGCGATTCCCGCATTGGAACTCGTCAGCACACAAGCCGAGCCAATCAGGGTGTCAACCGGTCAAGCAGCACCATCTCAGCAGCCAGCCTCCGCACCCCGATCGAGCTCGACAAAATACCCACGCCCAAGGCCCGTCAACGTTGACGAATCCGTCGATGCGTACGCCATCGACCGTGACCCAGACGACGTCGCTAAGGCGACAAGGTCACCACGAGTGTCATTGCATCCGTCCTCGCACCCCGCTGGGTTGACCTACAACGGTGCGGCAGTCGTCATCGTGGCTGCGACAGTGTTGGTCGGATTCATCGATGCGCTACTCAACCACCATCTCGGCTGGTTAACGGGAATCGCGCTCATCGCGTCGACGATCTACGCCGCACTAAATGTGCGTCTATCCGATGCGTGGGCGCCGGCGATTCTTGCCCCACTTGGATTCTTGGCCGCGACGCTAACTGCTGGGCAACTAACCCGCGGCAGCACGGGATCGTGGTTTGTGCGAGAGGGCTACATGATCTTCCGGAGTCTGGCGATCAACGCACCATGGATCATCGGAGCAACCATTATCGGCGCCGGAATCGCCTTTTGGCGGCGACGTCAAGCTTAGGACTGAGCCTGAGCTTGCTTAAGGTCCTTGCGCAGTTCACGCGGTAGCGCGAAGGTCAACCGCTCTTCAGCGGCAGTAACTTCCTCGACGTCAACCCAGCCGCGTTGCGCTAGCCAGTCAAGAACACCGTCAACGAGGATCTCCGGAACGGACGCTCCGCTGGTCAGCCCCACGGTGTTAACGTTCTCGAACCAAGACTCATCGAGTTCTGCTGCGTAGTCCACGCGATACGAGGCCGCGGCACCTGCATCTAGTGCAACTTCCACCAATCGGACTGAGTTCGATGAGTTGCCGCTACCCACCACAATGAGCACATCGCATTGTGCGGCAATCTTCTTGACTGCTGCTTGGCGGTTTTGGGTTGCGTAGCAGATGTCGTCACTTGGCGGGTCGACCAGCATCGGGAGCCGAGCTTTCAGCCTATGCACCGTCTCGATCGTTTCGTCCACGGAAAGCGTAGTTTGGGAAAGCCAAATGACCTTGTCGGAATCGTCAACCACAATGTCATCAGCATGCGCTGGACCATCGACGAGCGTCATTGCATCAGGGGCCTCCCCCATCGTGCCAACGACTTCTTCATGTCCTTCATGGCCAATAAGTAAAATCTTGTAGCCCTCTTCGGCGAACCTGCGAGCCTCTTGATGCACCTTCGTCACCAGTGGGCAGGTCGCATCGATTGTGCGCAAATTGCGAGTGGCCGCTTCTTCGTGGACGCTCGGAGCAACACCATGTGCACTAAAGACCACCAGTGAACCTTCTGGCACCTCATCGGTCTCGTCGACGAAGATGGCCCCACGATCTTGGAGCGTCTCTACAACGTACTTATTGTGAACGATTTCCTTGCGCACATACACCGGCGCACCATGAACCTCGAGGGCCTTCTCGACGGTCTCAACGGCCCGGTCCACACCAGCGCAGTACCCACGTGGCGCAGCAAGTAACACCCGCTTCGCGGGGCTGGTCACGGCTGAGTCCGGGGAGAGATTCTGTTCATCCACACACCTATCGTAGGCCGCAGACACTTTTTCGGCCCGTCCGCACCTTAGGCTCTGACGTTATGGCCCTACAGACAACCGTCGACGCACCCGCGGCCGTGCGCACAATTGCCCGTGCGGTCGAGGAATGGGTTGCCCGACTCGGTTCTGTTTGGATCGAGGGTCAGGTTGCACAGCTGAGTCGACGCCCTGGCATGGCCACGGTCTTTGTGACGCTTCGAGACACGGAAGCTGACGTCTCAATCTCAGTTACTGCCCCGACGCGACTGGTCGATAGCACCTCCCCAGCGCTGGCTGAAGGTCAGCGGGTTATCGTCCATGCAAAAGCCGAGTACTTCGTCCAACGGGGCTCGCTGTCTTTCCGAGCGACCGAGATCCGGCCCGTGGGTATCGGCGAACTGCTTGCCCAATTAGAGGCGCGTAAGAACCTACTCGCGGCGGAAGGACTCTTCGACGCAGCACGTAAGAGGTCTCTCCCATTCTTACCGCGGGTTATTGGATTGATCTGCGGACGCAATAGTGATGCCGAGCGCGACGTAGTGGAGAACGCCCGTCGCCGCTGGCCCGGTGCAACCTTCGACATTCGAGAGGTCGCGGTTCAAGGAGTTCGGGCAGTCTCAGAGGTTACCGCCGCATTAACCGAACTGGACACCTCATCTGAGGTTGACGTCATCATCATTACTCGAGGTGGCGGCTCTGTCGAAGACCTCCTTCCCTTTAGCGACGAAGGCCTACTTCGAGCCGTCGCACAAGCTAAAACCCCGGTTGTTTCAGCGATCGGCCACGAGAAGGATTCACCACTTCTTGACCTCGTTGCCGATGTGCGCGCATCAACGCCCACCGATGCCGCTCGAAAGGTCGTGCCCGACATGGCTGAACAGGTGCGCATCGTCACAGAACTGCGCACCCGGTCCGAGCGCGCCGTCAGGCAACGTCTGGATCAAAGCAGCGCCTGGCTCGATGCGTTGCGAGCCCGCCCCGTACTCGCCGATCCCGACGTCTTGCTTGACGTGCCAGGGCACGCCGTGGATGCATTGCGTGATCGATCTCGTAGGGCTTTGGCACACGCCCTTGATAGGGCTCAGGACGAAGTCACCTACAACCGTGCCCAGGTTCGTGCTCTGTCACCGGCAGCAACCTTGGAACGTGGGTATGCCGTGGTGCGTGCAGAAAACGGATCGGTCGTACGAGATGCGGACTCAGTTGAGCCTGGCGCACTTGTGCGGGTCAATGTCTCAACCGGCGAGTTCACGGCCGCGCGTATTGTTAGCCCATGACCGAACAGCCCCTGGGTTTCGAAGCCGCACGAGACGAATTAGCCGACGTTGTTCGTCAACTCGAAGCCGGCGGTACCACGTTGGAGGAATCGCTCCGACTCTGGGAGCGCGGCGAGGAACTCGCCAACATCTGTCAATCGTGGCTCGACCAAGCACGAGCAAAACTCGATGCCGTTCGCCGACCAAGTGACGAAAGCGGCTGATAGCCCACACAGCTTGCGCGCGTGAGGCAGTGGCTGTTAGTCCACCGTTCCCGGTGCTAGAGAACGGGTGAACTGCTCAATCTCGGGCCATTGCGCCTGCGAGTTAACCACGTACGTCGCACCATTCACTGACGTCACTAGCGACCGCTGAAGTCCGTCAGGGGATTCGTATCGCTGCCACACCACTGCGTTAATCGTGGACGTACCAGTCGGTTTTCCACCGACAACCGCGTCGTGGACGAAGGAGGTCTCTTTGGTTCCGGACTGCTCAAGACCCACATATCGGGAGGTCGGGCTCAGGTAGCCGAGATGAACGATGGGTTGTGCGTCGCCCGCGGTGCTGATGCGTGCACTAGTACATCGCCACGTCGCGGGAACATTCGGTTGGAGTACGGGCCAGGTCACGATTTCCCGAGCCGTCGCAACTGTTGGAATCGGGTCGACCACCTTCACCGGCTCTACGTCACGGTGGTTCCATGGAAGAAACAAGATGGCCACAGCGCCGGTTACGACCAGCATCGAAAGGACCATGTCCCGAACCGTTTGCCGACCGCGCTTACGGCTGCGCTCGGCTCGATCGGCGGCAATCGCCTCCGGATCGTCAGCCAGCTGGCGCTCGGTCGGTGTTTGGTCCATACCCCAAGTCTGCGGGATACCCTGTCCGAACACATCCCGGGGCTCACTTCAACCAACCACGTTGATGGTCATGTTGATCGTCATCCCGATCGTGACGGTCGCATATCCGTCCCACTCCCATCGACCCCGTGTGCCCCTGAGCTATTCCGCGCGCTATTCACTGGGCCGTTCTCTGGGCCGTTCACTGGGCCCATCACAGAACAGATCACAGGGCCGATAACCGGCCCGTCTACTACAGTGAGTACGCCACAGTGGCTTCGTCCGGCCGATAGGGAGCATCTCCATGACCGAATCAACCCCCGCCCCGGAGATCCCTGACCGCAATCTGGCCCTCGAGCTCGTGCGGGTGACTGAAGCTGCGGCGATGGCGGCAGCGCGGTGGGTTGGTCGCGGAGATAAGAACGGCGCGGACGCAGCAGCAGTGAACGCGATGCGCATGCTGGTGCAGTCGGTCTCAATGCATGGAATCGTGGTGATCGGCGAGGGTGAGAAGGACGACGCCCCGATGCTGTTCAACGGCGAGGCGGTCGGCGACGGAACCGGCGCCGAAGTCGACGTGGCGGTCGATCCGATCGATGGCACCACACTTTGTGCCAAGGGAATGCCCAACGCTCTTTCAGTTCTTGCCGTCAGCGAGCGGGGCACGATGTATGACCCATCTGCGGTGTTCTACATGGAGAAGCTGGTCACTGGACCGGAAGCCGCTAACGTCGTTGACATCGAAGCTCCCGTCGAAGACAACCTGAGCAAGATTGCCAAGGCCAAGGGCGAGCGCGTTGAAGACCTCACGGTCGTCATCTTGGATCGTCCGCGCCACGACGGCATTGTTCGAGATATTCGGGCAGCTGGAGCTCGCATCAAGTTCATTACCGACGGAGATGTCGCCGGCGCCATCATGGCTACCCGTCACGGCACTGGCGTTGACCTGTTGCTCGGCATCGGTGGCACCCCCGAGGGCGTCATTTCCGCATGTGCAATCAAGTGTCTGGGCGGAGTCATCCAAGGCAAGTTGTGGCCACGCGACGAAGCCGAACGACAACGAGCACTGGATGCCGGGCATGACCTGACACGCGTCCTGACAACGGACGACCTTGTGACGAGCGACAACGTCTTCTTCGTAGCCACTGGTCTGACCGATGGCGAACTTCTCGAAGGCGTACGTTACGTCGGCGGCAAGGCCACCACCCACTCCATCGTCATGCGCGGTAAGAGCGGCACCATCCGAGAAGTTAAGAGTGAGCATTGGATTTCTAAGCTCAGCCAGTACGCCGCCGTGGACTTCGAACACGCAACCTAGGAACGATCACCAAGGCACGGACGTGCGCTTTGGACTCTTCATCGCCATCAGCTTGACCAGCCTTCAGCTGTCATCTCATTAGGACAGGTTCGTGACCAGCTCCAGCCCCACCCATACGACCGAGTACGCAATTCAACTTTCGAATGTGATGAAAACGTTCGGTGAAACTCGAGCTGTAAACGGGCTCACCCTCGACGTCCCCACTGGTATTTGCATGGGCCTGCTCGGCCCGAATGGTGCAGGTAAGTCAACGACCATGCGAATGCTTACCGGCCAAGCTCTTGCCGATAGTGGCGACATAAACGTTTTAGGACTGCCAATTCCCAAGCACAGCAAACAGGCTCGCGCTCGTATGGGAGTGGTGCCACAACGAGAGAATCTCGATGAGGAACTTACCTGCCGCCAGAACGTGGCCATTTGGTCCACGCTTTTGCGCGTACCTCGCCGCGACCGTGACCACGCAGTTGATCGCGTCCTCGCCGCAGCCCAACTCACCGACCGCGCAGACTCCAAAGCCTCAACATTGTCCGGCGGCATGCGTCGCCGCCTTCTGATCGCGCGGTCACTCGTTCATCAACCACGTTTGGTTCTACTCGACGAACCAACAGTCGGACTTGACCCGCAAATCCGCGGTGATATTTGGACTCTCATCGACGAGTTGCGAAGTTCCGGCGTCACGGTGTTGATGTCCACTCACTACATCGAAGAAGCCGAGCGCCTTTGCGATGACGTGGCGGTTGTCTCCCATGGTCAGGTGATCGCACAGGGTGCGCCGTCCGTTCTCGTCGCCGAGTACGCCGGGGTCGAGGCACTCGAGTGCTTCGGATCACCTGACCGCCTGGCCATGATTGAAGCCCGTTGCGAAGAACTGGGCTTCCCGAGCCGCCGGACCGGGCCAACGGTGTCGATCCTTCGTGCGGAAGCGATCCCTTTGCACGTCGTGGAAGGTTTTGGTGAGGCGATTCGTCGCCCGGCGAATCTCGAGGACGTATTCGTTCGGCTAACTGGTGAACGGCTGGAGGGTTAAAACATCATGACCATCGACAACACGCCCGCGTCTTCTCCATCGTCCGCACGACCACCACTGGGCACCACTGCGACACCTCTCAAAGCCGTTGAAACCACTGCGTTCGCAGGGGTGTTCCAGCGTGAGGCGACACTGTTTCGCCGTTCCTGGCCTGCGACCACCTTTGGCTCCATCGTTGAGCCAACGATCAACCTCATAGCATTCGGTTTCGGCCTCGGAGCACTCGTCGCATCCGTGCAGGGGATTCCGTACATCCAGTTTGTGGGTACCGGAACCGTGGCAACCGCTGTCCTCTTCTCCAGCATTTTCGCGGGGATGTACGACACCTATGTCAAGCGCTATTACTGGAAGACCTACGACGGCATTTTGGCCACCCCCGTCGACGTACCGGAGCTCTTCATGGCCGAGGGTACGTGGATCGCCGTCAAGGCTGGGATCTTCGGATGTGCACCACTCTTGATCGCCATGCTGTTCGGATTACCTCCCTCATGGGGCATGCTGGCGATTCCGTTCATCTGTTTCCTAACCGGGCTTGGTTTTGCCTTCATGGGGCAATGGTTCAGCGCGATCGTTCCCAGCATGGACGCGTTCACCTACGTTCAAAGTGCGCTGGTCACCCCGCTGTTTCTGTTAGCAGGGATCTACTTTCCTCTGAGCAACCTTCCGCAATGGGTGCAGTCCCTAGCCCTGGCCAATCCGCTCTACCACTGCGTCAATTTGGTCCGCGATGCCGTCTTCGGATGGCAACCAGCCGCAGATGTGGGCCATGTAGCCGCACTGGCCGTGTTCGCTGCACTGATGTGCGCACTCTCGGTACGTGCTCTTCGTCGCAAATTGATCGATTGACCTCGTTCAATCGGTGCACCGCACGGTCAAGGGCCTAGGCTGGCGATATGGCTGAGTTCGACTATTCCCAGATGCTTCCCATCGGTCCCGATGAGACCCCGTATCGGTTACTCACCACCGAGGGTGTCGACACCATTGAGGTAGCTGGCAGAACCTTCTTGACGGTCGAGCCCGAGGTGCTTCGCGCATTGACCGAGACCGCGATCCACGACATGGAGCATTTTCTGCGTCCCGGTCACCTGGCTCAACTTCGCGCGATCCTCGATGATCCCGAGGCATCTCCGAACGATCGGTTCGTCGCCCTTGACCTACTGCGTAACGTCAACATCTCGGCCGGTGGCGTTCTCCCCATGTGTCAAGACACCGGAACGGTGATCGTCATGGGAAAGCGTGGACAGCATGTCTTAACTCCCGGCGACGACGAGCGAGCGATTAGCCGCGGTGTGTACGACGCCTTCACGCGGCTCAACCTGCGTTACTCCCAACTGGCCCCCATCACGATGTGGGAGGAGAAGAACACCGGCACTAACCTGCCTGCCCAAATCGAGCTATATGCCGACACCGAGCCGGGCCACGAGGGTACGTACAAGTTCCTCTTTATGGCCAAGGGTGGGGGTTCTGCCAACAAAAGCCTGCTCTACCAGCAGACCAAGGCTGTCCTTAATCCCACGGCGATGCGTGCCTTTCTCGACGAGAACCTTCGAACGATTGGCACCTCTGCGTGCCCGCCTTATCACCTAGCGATCGTCGTCGGTGGTACCAGTGCGGAGTTTGCGCTGAAGACGGCAAAGTACGCCAGTGCTCGCTACCTCGACTCACTCCCCACGTCAGGCTCACCAAGTGGTCACGCCTTCCGAGATCTTGAGATGGAAGCCGAAGTCCTACAGATGACAAGGGATTTCGGGATCGGGGCGCAGTTTGGCGGTAAGTACTTCTGTCACGATGTGCGCGTGATCCGTCTCCCTCGTCACGGCGCGTCATGTCCAGTCGCGATCGCGGTTAGCTGTTCTGCTGACCGCCAAGTCATGGCCAAGGTCACCAGCGAGGGTGTCTTTTTAGAGCAGCTCGAAACCGATCCGGCCCGATTCCTGCCAGAGGTTACCGATACCCATCTTGACGACGACGTCGTGCATATTGATCTATCTCGACCGATGAGTGAGATCCGCGCCGAGTTATCGCGCTATCCGGTGAAGACTCGACTCTCGCTGTCCGGACCGCTTGTTGTGGCTCGAGATATTGCCCATGCGCGGATCAAAGAGTTGCTCGACGCAGGCCAGCCGATGCCGTCGTACCTGCGCGACCACGCGGTCTACTACGCCGGCCCAGCCAAAACCCCCGAGGGTATGGTCTCCGGATCGTTCGGTCCGACTACCGCGGGTCGGATGGATTCGTATGTGGATCAGTTCCAAAAGGCCGGCGGGTCGATGATCATGCTCGCGAAAGGCAATCGGAGCAAGGCCGTCACTCAAGCGTGCCAAGACAACGGCGGCTTCTATCTCGGGTCGATCGGCGGCCCGGCGGCGCGTCTCGCACAGGATTGCATCAAGCATGTCGAGGTAATCGACCATCCGGAAAATGGCATGGAAGCAGTCTGGAAGATCGAGGTGGAGAACTTCCCGGCCTTCATCGTCGTTGACGACAAGGGCAACGACTTCTTCGCCGAAACACTGCGCCCAATCGCCACCACGATTCGGGTTCGATCCGCGGAGTAGCTCGGTCGACATGAACGGTGCGCGTCTAGTGATCAAATTCTTTCGCGAATAACGGTCAAAGTGCAGGACAGAAGCCTTTACTACCTCTAGCGTCGATGTGGCAGTCCCCCTCGTGTCAGGAGCATCCATGTCGAACACCGTCAGCACCGGCAAGACCAATGGCCTTACCAGTTGGGATCTGGCCCGCGTATTGCGCAGCGTTGCTAGCGGCGCTGTCCTTATGCAGGCCGCCTACTTCCTGGTGGTGGCCTTTGACAACATCACCAATCCGCAAAGCAACTGGGTTTTCGTTCAAGGTGTGCTGTCTCTTGACGGCGTCTTCGACAACAGCGGTTTCGAGTGGCGGGCCATCAACGCGAACTGGTTCCACGTGTTGGCCTACATCGGACTCATCGCCATGGAGACCCTCACGGGGGTTCTGCTCACCTGGGCAGGTGTGGTTGGCCTCAAGAACGCGACGAACCGCACGGGCTGGGGTAACGCCCAGCGCCTGACGATGCTGGGCGTTACGACGGGCCTGTTGGTGTTCTTCTTCGGCTTCATCACCGTTGGCGGCAACTGGTTCGTCATGTACCTGAACAGCAAGTGGAACGGCCTTGACCCCGCATTCCAGAACACCACGACCACGTTCCTCACCGCATTACTCGTGCTCGGTGTTCTGATCTTCGATCGCTTCGACGCATTCTCAGATCGGCTCAGTCTCAGCTCGAACGACTAGACGGGCAGATCTTCAAGCATCTCGGTGACAAGCGCTGCGATAGGGCTTCGCTCACTTCGAGTAAGGGTCACATGCGCGAACAGCGGGTGACCGCGCAACTTCTCCACTACGGCCACAACTCCGTCGTGGCGACCTACCCGAAGGTTGTCTCGCTGCGCGACATCGTGAGTAAGGACAACCCGCGAGTCACGACCGATCCGAGAGAGCACAGTCAAGAGAACGTTTCGTTCGAGCGACTGAGCCTCGTCAACGATGACGAATGCGTCATGTAGCGAACGACCGCGGATGTGCGTCAACGGCAACACCTCGAGCATGCCGCGATCAACAATTTCCTCAACGACTTCTTGGGTTGTCAATGCGCTGAGCGTGTCAAAGACTGCCTGTCCCCAGGGCGACATCTTTTCGGATTCACTGCCAGGCAGGTAACCAAGTTCTTGCCCGCCCACCGCATAAAGCGGCCTAAAGACCATCACCTTGCGATGCTGACGACGTTCCAAAACTGCCTCGAGCCCAGCGCATAGGGCCAGTGCCGACTTGCCGGTTCCGGCCCGACCGCCAACGGAGACGATGCCGACCTCCGGATCGAGGAGCAGATCAAGGGCAACCCGTTGCTCGGCACTGCGACCGTGCAGACCGAATGCTTCGCGATCACCTCGCACGAGGCGAATCTGCTTATCCGGTGTCACGCGGGCTAATGCACTGCCTCGTTCAGAAACCAGCACCACACCGGTGTGACAGGGTAAGTCACGCGCCTCATCGAGATCGATACGCTCCTGTTCATAAAGGCGGTCAACATCCGCCCCCGCCACATCGAGTTCAACCATGCCGGTGTATCCCGTCTCGACGACGAGTTCGGCACGATACTCCTGGGCGGTGAGGCCAACCGATGACGCCTTGACGCGCATCGGCAAATCCTTTGATACCAGCACAACATCGCAACCTTCGGCCGCGAGATTTCGCGCCACCGCAAGGATTCTGGTGTCGTTGTCACCGAGTTGGAATCCACTGGGCAGGATGGACGCGTCGGTGTGATTGAGCTCAACACGCAACGTTCCACCGGACGAACCAACTGCCATCGGCTGATCCAAGCGACCATGTGTCACCCGCATATCGTCGAGATAGCGCAGTGCCTGCCGCGCGAAGTATCCGAGTTCAGGATGCGAACGTTTAGCTTCGAGTTCGACGATGACTACTACTGGGATGACAACCTCATGTTCGTCGAAACGCAGAACCGCATGGGGATCAGACAGCAGAACCGAGGTATCAAGCACGTACGTGCGAACATCGGACCGGGTAGCAGAACGTCGGCTGGGCACAATGCCTCCCTGATGCTCGGGTCGGCCGGGCGCCGCCCGAATACCTACGACGCTATGCCCGATCCCCCATAGGTTTTGCGACGCCACGCCGAGACAAAAGGGTGACGCGGAGGTGAACTTCTGGCGCAGTAATTACTGTGAGTATCAGGAGCCGAAACGGCGGCCGCGTGCGTCATAACTGCGAAGTGCACGTAGGAAATCCACCTTGCGGAAATCCGGCCAATAGGCTTCACAGAAGTAAAATTCTGAGTGGGCGCTCTGCCATAGCAAAAAGCCTGAAAGCCGCTGTTCACCAGAGGTGCGAATCACTAGATCTGGATCAGGCTGCCCGGCGGTGTACAAATGTTCAGCGATATGTTCAACATCGAGCACGGCGGCCAGATCGTCCAGAGTGGTTCCCTTGGTGGCGTGATCTGCTAGCAGTGCGCGCACGGCGTCAACGACCTCACGGCGTCCCCCGTAGCCCACCGCGATATTCACCATCAAGCCATCTGCACTGTGGGTGTCGCTTTGCGCCTTCTTGAGAGCGGCTGCGGTGTGCGTCGGAAGTAAGTCGAGTGCACCTACCGGATTGATCCGCCACCGACCAGTTGCTGCAAGGTCGGTAACTGTCTTCTCGATAATGGCGAGCAGCGGCTCGAGTTCGCCCTGGGCGCGCGCGAGGTTGTCCGTGGAAAGTAACCACAACGTGACAACCTCGACCCCCACTTCCTCACACCACGTAAGGAATTCAGTGATCTTGTCGGCCCCAGCCTTGTGGCCATGGGCCGTTGAACTTCCCTGCGTGGCCGCCCACCTGCGATTACCGTCCAGAATGACGCCAACATGATGGGGCGTTCGTTCGCGATTAAGTGACGAGGTGAGTTGGCGTTCGTACACGCTGTAGATGAGGTCTCGGACGCCCATTACTACGCCAACCTCCCCTACCGACAGTCACGTATCAGCGATAGCGGATGCGGAATCCGCCATCAGTGAGACTACCCGCCCGATGGGCTGGCTGTCCCTCACCTCATCAACCTTGCGGTCATCGCGTTACCCCAGAAGTTGGTCTCCCAGTACCTCGGGAACGGTGGTCGGAGCGTGGCAGGCAAACTGCCGACACATGTATGCCGTAGGTACCGAATCCTGGGCCACCTTGCCGCTAAGCAGCGGATGTTCATCGCCCGGCTCACCCTTGAGAACAACCAGCCCTGGGGCTGCACTGCTAATCGCGACCTTCCACAACGCCATTGTTCGTGGGTCAGAGGCCGACCCCACGATGGCAACCTCGCGCGGGCCATCGAGCCACGCTGTGAGCACTGCCAGACCCCATCCCGCGAAACGAGGATGCTCAGCCCCCAGCGGGGCCAACGGTGCCAGGGCAGATTCTGCAATCTGGCGATACTCGTCAGAATTCGTCAACGCCGCATACGTCAGCAAGGCTCCGGCAGCGGCCGCCCAGCCCGATGGAGTGGCGTTGTCGGTCGGGTCCGAAGGACGCATGACAAGTGCTTCAGCCGACGAAGCTGTGTCGTAGAAACCGCCGGTGGCCGGATCACGAAACTCACTCACGATCACATCAAGAATGCCCTTGGCGCGATCGAGCCAGATGTGGTCACCGCAATACTGGTGAAGGACCAGAAACCCATCGGCGACGCATGCGTAATCTTCCAGCACTCCGACATTCTTGCCGCGAACTCCGTCTTTAGACGTTCGACTCAATCTGCCATCGACGAGGTGAACATCGACGAGCAGTTGCGCAGCTTCGATAGCAGCGCGCATCCACGTCGGTTCACCGCACAGCTCGGCGGCTTCAACCAACGCAGCGATGGCAAGGCCATTCCACGCGGCGACGATTTTGTCATCGCGCCCTGGTTGCGGACGCTGCGCGCGCACTGAGCGCAGAGCCGAACACACCCGTTCCCAACGCGCATCATCATCTGGATCGGTCGAAAGCGTGAGCACCGATGTTCCGTGCTCGAAGGTCCCTGCCGGTGTCACATTGAAAAGTTCTGCCGCCCAGACCCCGTCATCGTGACCGAGCACACCGATTAATTCCTGCGGCGTCCACACGTAGGTCAATCCTTCGTGGCCATCGGTATCTGCGTCGAGCGAGGAAATGAAACCACCTTCCGCTGAGCGCAGATCAGCAAGAAGAAAACCCGCTGTTTCACGAACTACTTTGAGCGCCAGAGGATTTCGCGTATCTCGCCACCAATGCAGATAAACCCGTAGCAGCAACGCATTGTCGTAAAGCATCTTTTCAAAGTGCGGGATCACCCACTGTGCATCAACGCTATAGCGAGCAAATCCACCGGCCAGTTGGTCGTACATGCCGCCGCGGGCCATGGCCTCACAGGTGCCGTCGATCATGGCACCTGCCCGTGGATCATCGTTTAATGCGCGATAACGAAGGAGGAACTCTAAAACCATCGAGGGAGGAAACTTCGGTGCGCCGCCGAAACCGCCAGTCGATGAATCATAGATTCGCGCAAGTCCATCAACTGCGCGAACGACAGTGTCACGAACGACTGAATCATTGAGCGGGTCAGCTGGCGAGATAGCGGATCTTTCAGCCAACGTTGCGGTGATCCGCGCCGCAGCCCCTTCCAACCGATCTCGCTCGTTCCGCCAGCCTTGGTTGATCGCTTCTAAAAGTTGCCCGAATGACGGCAACCCACGGTGCGGGGTCGGCGGGAAGTAGGTACCCGCGTAGAACGGTTCACCGCTAGAGGTGACAAACACTGTCATCGGCCATCCCCCATGTCCGGTCAAGGCCTGGGTCGCGGTCATGTAGACAGCGTCGACATCCGGCCGCTCCTCGCGGTCCACCTTCACCGAGACAAAGTTCTCGTTGAGATACGCAGCAATCTGCTCATCTTCAAAGGATTCATGGGCCATGACGTGGCACCAATGGCAGGCGGCGTATCCAACCGAAATGAACAGCGGAACGTCGCGACGGCGAGCTTCGGCAAACGCATCGGGTCCCCATTCCCACCAGTCAACCGGATTATCGGCATGTTGAAGTAGGTACGGTGAGGTAGCTGTTGTCAGACGATTAACCACCTCAACATCTTGGCGCACACGGGCGCCGACTCACACGTCGGTACACGTGGAAGACACGACACTTTTCTGATCGACCTCACCTGAGCCATCAATCGTGTTGATCAAGGCACGATGGATGAATGGATAGTCATCTGACAACGGGACGAACATCCTCGCCAACCTCAGAGCAAATCTCCGAGAGCATCCCCACCGGCTTACGAACCGTCGCTGGATACACCTGGCGACTCTTGATCGTGCTGGCCGGGATTGCGGTTGTTCTCTCGGGACTTAACACGCTGTTCCCTGTCGCCGCAGCGTTGTTCTTCGCGCTGTTGGTAACCGCATGGACGGGTCCGGTGATGCGTCTATTTGAGCGCGTGTTGCCCAAGGTCGTGTCGATGATCTTGGCTCTGATCGTCATTGCGGCCGGCGTCTTTGCCATCTTGACCGTCGTTATTCGCGCGACGATTAACGAGGGCGCGAATCTCGCCAATGCGATGACGGTGGGTTTCGAACAAATCCGGATTTGGCTCACGACGGGACCACTGAAACTGTCCACCGATCAGTTTCAAAACCTGATCGATCAGATCAAGTCGTTCGGACAGGCCATCGCTAAGGATTTGGCTGGGAATGTGTTCGGGGCCGTTAGTTCCCTAGGCACTCTCATCATCGCGAGTTCGGTGTTCCTTTTTGGCGTCATCTTCTTCCTCATGACTCCGGACAAAATCTGGAACTGGCTGTTGAGTTGGTTTCCGAGCAAATCACGCACGTTCGTCGACACCTCTGGACGGATCTTTTGGGAGTCGGTTGCCGGGTACACCCGTGGCATTGTCGTAATCGCACTGTTGGATGCAATCTTGGTGTATATCGGGTTGCTCGTCCTACGCGTACCCCTTGCCCCCGCTCTTGCCGCGGTGGTGTTCCTGGGCGCATTCATCCCGGTCATTGGTGCACCCTTCGCAACGTTCTTCGCGGCCGTGGTGGCACTGGCCGAATGTGGCCCAACCACTGCACTGCTGGTGATCTTGTTGACGATCGCTGTCGGCTCATTCGACGGAGATGTCCTGCAGCCGTTGGTGATGGGTAAGGCTGTCAACCTACATCCGCTTGCGATCGTCGTTGCCATCGCAGCCGGTGGCATAACTCTGGGTATTCTCGGCGCACTCGTTGCAGTGCCTCTTGCTGGTGGCTTCTACGGCATCGCGAAGTACGCCACGGGGCGCGACCCAGAGCACCCCCTACCTACCGAAACAATGACCACGCAAGCCGCACGCCAACCGGGAATTGCCGACGCGGAACACGGTCAACCTGCACCAGCGAGTAGCTCAACTGACGCTGATGCTGAAGATCCCGGACTGAGCCGGTAGCGCAGTTCCAGCAAGGACCGGGCGAGCCTGCTGACGGATTGAGTATCCTGAAAAGGATCGAGCGTTACTTACCAACCGGACGAGCCAACCATCCGATCCACCACGCGTGAAGATCCCGATTCACAGGAGTCCACATCATGCTTAGCAAAGATTCTTTCACCGACGCCGAATGGGCAAAGGCCATTGCCCTGCCGGGCCTTGTGATGGGTGCTGCCGCTCTGGCCGACGGTCGCAAACTCGTCAGCACCGTGCGCGAAGTTGTTGCCGGTAACGAGGCGTTTAAGGCTACCGCGGCCAAGTACCCAGACAATGCCCTGGTAACCGCATTCGTGGCCGAAGGTCAATCCACGAACATGACGGTCGCAGATGAGAACGCCCCAAAGCCACGCAACATGGCTGAGGCCGTCGAGCTCATTTCTTCTCAGATTGGCCAGATCATCGCCACCATCAAGGAAAAGGCCACGCCCGAGGAGTTCGCAGCTGTCCGCGACGTACTCATGGCAGCCGCTCACGCCGTTGTCGAGCGGACCGGAAGTGGCGCTTTGGGTTTCGGCGGCGAGCAGGTTGATGAGGGCGAGCGTGCATTCATGGATCAGCTCGATACCCTCCTGAGCTAACGCATATCGCTCGAGAATGCCGTGCCCGCATTGTGCATCACGCAGGCACGGCGTTCTTTTTCACGTTCACTCTTCGGGTGCTACGACCGTGGACGCTCTACTTCGCTGCGCCCACACAACACAGGCAATCACAACGATCGCAGCAGCAATCGTTGGTGGTGTGACGGCCTCGCCCAGGAGCCACGCCGACCAGAGCAGGGTAAGGAGTGGCTGCATCTGTTGGACTTGGCCGCCATAGGCGGTACCTGCCAGCGCCAATCCGCGATACCACGCGAAGAAACCCAGATACATCGACGAAACACCCAAGCCGATCAGTGCAAGCCACTCGATCGTGCTCGTGTCGTAACTTCCGCTCGTGGCCGTCCACAACCAGATGGACGCCGGGACAGTAATCGGTAGTGCCAGCACTACAACCCACGAGATCACTTGCCAGCCAGGCATTACCCGACTAACGGCAGCACCTTCGACGTAGCACAGTGATGACGACAGCACTGCGCCGACGATCATGACATCCGCGATGAGTTCACCACCTTGTGCTCCGCCTCGGCTGAGCGCGAAGACGATGAGCGCAGCCGTTCCCGTGATCGCGGCCCACCAAAATGACGGTGCAACTCGTTCATGGCTGCGCAACACGGCGAACAACGCCGTCGTCAGCGGCATGAATGCAGCAATCACCGCTACGTGCGCAGATGTTGTTCGTTCGAGGGCAAGGGCGATCAGAATCGGCCAGCCAAAGACCGCGCCGAACATCGTGAACAGCAGCGGCCGAAGGTACTGGCGATCGGGAAACGGGATTCGACGAATGGATAACAGGACAGCGGCAATCACTCCGGCGATCACAGCTCGGCCCATAGCCGTAAAGAACGGGTTAAACCCGCCGACCGCAACCTTGGTCATGGGCACGGAGAACGAGAACAACAAGACGCCGAGGAACGCCCACATGAGCCCCGTTCGCACGGACGCATTCAAGTGGGACGCAGTGGCGGACTGATTGCTCATATGAGGGACACCGTAGCGGTTAACGTCCCGCACCTGTCGCTAGGCGTTAACGGACTCCAGCGGGTCCGAGCCGTCGACATCGACGTCCCCATCGATCTTCTCTCTGCGAGTGACGAAACCTTCAATGACCAAGCCAAGTAGTGACAGTGCCACGAGTCCACCGATGAGAAGCCACACGTAGACGGTCAGCGTTGAACCACCCTCAAGTGTTCCCGGTGTTGGCGCTACGGTCCACGTGCTATTCGCGACAGCAACGGGCAATCCGTCGCGGGCTACTGCCACGTGAACGGCCGTCGGGCCGGGCTCTGTGACGTCGACTCGCGTGGTCCACAAACCATCCGCCCCTTGAACGAGTGGCTGCGGGTCGTTGTCGCCAAGCGAAGCCTTTACGCCGATCACCTTGCCCGGTGACGGTCGTCGAGTGTCGTCAACCTTGACGACCAAGAACCGACTGCCCGGCGTATTGGGATCGACTTGAACCGAAACCAGAAGATCATCAGCATTCAAAGCGGCCGGAGCAGTGTCAGCTTGCCACGATGGTGTTGGTTGGAATTTGGCTGCCGCTGGCGGCGGCTGCGATGCAACGAGTACGCCGATCGTGACGATCGTGATCAGCAGTACGGCCTCAACTGCCAGTGAGGACGACGATCCGCGATTCATCCGCGAGCGAGCCCAGATCGCGAGTAACAGCACAGGAACAACCAGCAGCGACTTCGCCACCAGACCCCACCCGTACAGCGAGCCGAAAAGCCCGGCCACCGAAGGCACCAATCCGTTGGCTAACAACAACCCAGTAATCAGCGAAATCAAGAATGTAATGCTGCCAACGAGGGAAACCCGGCGCAGGATGCTCAATCTCATTCGTTGACCCGCTTTGACCATCACGATGGCGCCAGCGAGTACCGCTCCCGACCAGGCGGCGGTAGTAACGATGTGCAGCGTAGACAGGACGGTCATGAGTCCGCCTTGCGCCGCAGCGTGACCAACGAGGGCAAGGGGCGCAACAGCTATCACGAGGCCCAGCGCAGCAAGCCACTCACGCCAACGACCGCCCACACTCGGCACAGCAGCCAGCAGAGCAAGTAGGAGTGCACCAATCGTTCCCGCGACCGCAACAACGAGTCCGTTACCTACGTGCCACAGCAGGCCACCGCATACGGCGGCAGCGGCGGCGATAAGTGCAGCGATAAGCGCAGCACGCTGACCACGCCCGCCTGATAAACCAGAAAGGATCAGCAGGCCAAAAGCGATACCGGCGCCAACCAGGGTCACACCCTGTAGGACGGTGCGAGCACGGTCACCCAGGCTCGTCTCCGTCTGCCCACTGTCACCAGCGGGTGTTACCACATCTGTTCTCACCCCGAAGACCATCTGCGCGGATGAGGAATGTCCGTCAAACTTCGAGGTCACCTTCAAGGTCACGCGGTAGAGGCCCTTGTCGAGGGTCTGCGTAACCGGAACAGCAACCGTCTGACGGCCCACCGCATTGACTCCGCGGTCTACTGGTGCGCCGAGGGAATCGACAGGGCCCGCCGCACCGGTAAGCGTCACAACCATGGTCGCAAGATCAGCGGGCTCTGACAGTAAAAAGGTCAGTTCCTTCGGCGAGGTTTCAACCCGCTGGCCATCAGCCGGCGAGCTGGAGACCAGCTGCGAGTGGGCAGACGCCGGAGCGGCCGCTCCGAGCAGTAGCGCTATTGCTAGCACTACTGAACTCAGAACGGCCGCTCCTAGACGGCTAACTGATGTCACGTAACGGGCACGTTGTCGAGGCTCACACCATCGATCGTAACGTTGATGAAGTCACCAGGCTGGATGACACCCTCCTTGTTGTAATAAAGAAGGAAGTACGTTCCAGCCGGGCGCATCGAGTGTCCGTGGCGCATGGCTGCGGTGTCGGTCAACACAGCACCGGTTCCCGCATCCGTGATGGTGGGTGTCCGGGACGGGTCGCCCTCAACGATGGCGGCCTTGTTCGGATCGAGCACCTGGTAGCGAAGATCCACGATTCCGCCATCGCCCGCTACGTGGGCGCTGATGACGCGGATACCTGCTGTTGCTTCAACCACGCGGCTGGTCGGAACCGCCGTGTTGGAATCAGCTGCCTTCGCCTCTTGGCGTGTTGCCACTGAGCCGGCCACGAGTGCGACGGTGGCTAGTGCCACCGTCGCGCCCAGGGCTGTCACCCGCGGCGAGATGTTGATTGTGCTAGTCATCTCAATTTCTCCTGTTACTAGAAGGGGACGCGAGCGGATGCGAAGGAGTCGAACTTCATGGTCACTGCCGAGGTACTCGTGTTGGCAACCACACCCATGCGGATCCGAGTGATCCCCAGGGCCTGCGTGTTTGCGTACGAGGTAGCCAGTGCCGTTCCGTTGACCTTGACGATCAGGGCGCCACGGTTTGCACCGGCGTTACCACCCTGGGTGTAGTCGGCGGTCACAGCGTAGACACCGGTTCCCGTTGTGACGGTGATCCAGTTACCTGTGGTGGTGCCGACTACGAGGCGGAACTGCACCGTGGTGCCGAACCGTGCGTATTGGACCTGGAAGGCACTGTTAGCGCCGGTGTTACCCGACATGCCCTGCATGACCGTGACGTAGGTATTACCCGTACCTGAGGTTCGCGTGACCGAAGTCGTCGAGAACGTCTCGTGTGCGGAGAATCGGGTACCGATGGCAGGAGTTCCGGTGGTCGGGACCGTGCGGCTGACGTACGCCGTGTTGGTTCCGGTCGGAGCTGCATTCAAGTAGTACCCAGTGCCCGTTGCGATGGGCGTGGTGTTAACCCGAGTAAGGGTTCCCGTCACGGCCGTCCAACTCCATGGGCTGGTGGTGGTCGACTCGAGGTCGCTTGCGAAGACCGTTACCGGAGCCAGAGTTGCTGTCACCGTAGTGAGTGCACTCCAGTTGTTGGCGAAGTCCTGCGAGCGAACGTTCACCGTGACGCTGCCGCCATTGGTCAGACGCAGAGCGTTCAGGTCCATCGTTGCGGTGAGGTTGTTTCCGGTCACCGTCATCGGAGTAGCAAGTCCCACACCGGGATCGGTTCCGATGAAGTACTCACCGGCAGCCACACCTGACACGCCCTGTGCGCCCGCCGTACCGTCAGTTGACGGCACAGTGAGAACTGCAGATGCATCGTTGGTGTAGTTCGCCGCGTTCGGCGCTGCCGCTGCATTCATGGTCCAGGTTCCCTGCACCAAGGACGCTCCGACGTTCGACACCGTTGGCTTGGTCTTGTCGACGATGATCTTGGTTGAGGTGCCGCCGTCGACGCGGTTACCCGCGGCGTCGAGAGCAACAACCTTGATCGTCACGTTCGTGTTGGAGTACGCAGCCACCCACGACAGCGGGATCATGCCCGTGTAGTGAGTCGATCCGGGAGTTGCTCCCGCACCGGCAACGCTGAGCTGTAGCGCGTTCTTCGAAGCAGCCGCCGGCAGGGCCGGACAGGTCGGGTTACAGGCCATGATGAAGGCCTCGACACGATCGATCGAGCTGTGGACACCGTTCGTTACCGGGTCGATTGCATCCGCGGTCAGCAAGAACTGACCAGGAGCAGCCGGCGTAGTAAGACAGGCGTTACCGATGTTCATGCCTGGGTTCGCACCGGCACCGGTGAGGTCACAGACGGACACACCGTTGGTGGCACCGGGCTTGACGATGGCAGCCGAGGTGACAGGAGCGGTCAGGTCAACGATGAACGGTGTTGCCGTCGCCGCTCCCCATAGACCAAGTGAGTCCTGTGCCTGGATGTACAGCGTGTGAGTACCTTCAGCAAGACCCGTCAGCGACGCTTGCGGAATCGTTCCGTCTACGGAGGCGATCACGCGAGGACCGTTGGTGGTCATCGTCACTGGGTTGGCCGGCGGTGTTGCCGAACCATCGATCCAGTAGCGAGCTGCAGTGCTGTAGCTACCACCGGTGGTGGTGTCATTAGCGGTTGCCGACACCGTGATGTCGCCACCACGGTTCGTTGTCGTGCTGCTCATGACAACACCGTTTACGACTGGTCCCGTCGCATCAACCTTGAAGGTCAGCGTGACGAGCGGACCCCATGCACCGAAGTTGTCCTGTGCACGCAGGTACGCGGTATGCACACCGGAGGTGAGCGTAGAAGCGTCAAGCGGCCATGAAACAACCAGTGGAGAGGTACCGGCAACAGCAATCGCCGTTCCAGTTCCGGGGGTGTCATTGAAGGTGTCGACGTAGTACTCGGCCTGAGCGATATCTCCGCCACCGCGGTTAGCGGTGTCGAGAACTGCGCTCATGGTGAGCGGGCGACCCACACCACCTGGCTGGCCGGCTGCAGCGAACTTGAACACTGCCGGACCAGTAGGCGCTTCCGTGCCAGATCCACCGGACTGGATGAAGGTAAGACCGCCACCAATCGCCTGTGAATCTGTGCCGTTAACCCAGTTGCCATTGTTAAGGACGCCGGGGCTGTTGTAGATCGAGTAGCGATGCGTACCGGCGGGCATCACGATGGATGCGTCAACGGTGTCACCAGGTGTGATCATGCGGCCGGCTTCGTCCATGATCGACGCCATCGGACGCGCACCACGTGCAAATGCCGTCATGCGCGTGCCGAGAAGAGTTGGGCTCTTATCAAGCTGCGAGGTGTTAACGAAGTGCAGCATGAGCGTACGACCAGCGTCCGTGATGATCGGCGCCCCGTCGGGGTACGCCACACCATTGAGCAGGTGATACTGCGGATCGTATTGACGCATGTTGAACCCGACCGGATCAGCGGCAAAGTTCTCATCGATGTCTTGGTACACCATCAGTGCTTCGTCGTCGAACGTACCCTGAGCTACGTCGTAGGCCGACGTGGCTGCAGCTGCGGGACGAACGACGAGCGCACCTGCAAGACCCATAGCTACCTGACGGTCACCATTGGCGGTCAAGCCAGCCTGGTAGATGTACGTGCCAGCACGCGATGGCGTAAAGGTGTACGTCTTCGAGGCGCCCTGTGCGATACCCGTGGTGTCCGGAACGAACCCGTCGGCCTGGGGTACCGAGAAGCCAACGGCCTGCGGCAACGTGTTGTGCATGGTGATATCGATCGGCTGACCAACAGTGCCAATGAGCACAGCGGATCCGCCAGTGGCAGATGCTGTCGAGGTGGACACGAAGTTCCACACTGGAATGCTCTTGGTAGTTGAGGCCGAGTCGTGAACGCTGACCGCACCGATCTTCGCCCAGATGTCACACGCAGTGCGGCCCCCGGTCGTGGTGCAGTCAGAGGTAAGCGGGCCCTGGCCAACTGAGCCAGCAGGTGCGGCAGCAGCAATGTGAACTGCTGACGCATGCACGGCGGTTGACGTGGCTTTCGTGATAGCTGCGGGGTGAACCGCAGCCGCATGTGCTGCCGGAGCAGCGAGAGCTGTAAGGCCTGAAGCAGCGACGGCGATTGAGACACCGAGGCCAATGGCCGAGCGCACGGGACGTGCGTTAGGGGTTTCCATGGTCTGTGTCCTCATCACTGGGCTGGGCAGCCGTTGAGCGGATCAATACGGATCAACGTCATCTGTCCACCGAACGTGGCACCGTAGTTGGTGGCCTTGGACAGATTGTGGTTGTGGGCCATGTGGTAGTACTCACCACATTGGTTGAACTGCGATACACCGGCCGGCAGGCTTCCCTGCTGACCCAAGTACGGACTCATCGCGTACCAGGTTCCCTTGACGATGAGGTCCTGGAAGGGGCTCAGCGGAACGGGAATCGGATTCGAGACCGGGTCGTACTTTTCAACGTCGAACCACTCGAAGAGTGCGTCAACGCTGCGGTTCGGGCCGATGTCGACGAGGAATGAGCCGTAGCTCTTATCGCCGCTGCCCACCTTGTCCAGCGGTGATCCGTCTTCACCAATCACACGCTCGGTGTTTCCGTGGGGGTGGAAGGCGGCATCTTCACTCATGACGTTGATGTAGCGCATCAAAGCCGGAGCAGTGTCACCACCATTGGGATCCTGCGGACGAACACGCGTCATCGAACCGTACGGCTGGTTAGGCAGCCACGCGGCATCATTCGGCGAAAGGGTGTCAGGTGCACTGCGGCCATTGAGCAGGAAGTACTTAGCGCTGTACTTACTCCAGTCGACCGGCTTGCCCTGCTCGATGAGAGCGTGGATGTCTGGGTCAACTTCGCTCAGCATGTGCAGGTATTCGCGGGTTGGCTCGAACGCTGTGCGCGGGTCATCGTATGCCTGGTAACGGTTGCCCGCCGGGTACACGATGATGGCGCCGTAAAGGCCCATCTCGACCTGCTTGTTGACGTCGGTGCCACTCTCATAGATGTATGTACCGGGCTTGTCTGGGGTGAACGTGTACGTCACCGTGCCACCGTTGGCCGCGGCCACGGGTGCAAGTGAGGTAACGCGCCCCGTCACATCAGAAAGTGGCGCAGATTCCACACCATCGGCCTTGACGTCATGCATACCAGGGAAGACCAACGAGGTGTCTTCCTTGAGGTTATTTGTCAGGGCGATCCGAACTGGGCTACCCGCCGTCACACAGAGCACCGGAGCGGTGTTCTGGAAGTTGTGGGTCGGCGTGTGGTAACCCCACGTGAAGATGGTGTTTCCATCTGGGAGAGACATACGACCGGTGGTGGCAGTCATCACGTAGTTGCCATTACCTGGCTCACACATGATTCCTTCACCCGGCGTAGCCGTAGCGCCGGAGCTGGGGGCCGCAGCAGCTGCGAACAGCGCTCCGGTCAGCACCGTCAGGCTAAGTCCGCCTGCGAGGATTCGTCGAAGGTTCATCAGTTCTACCTCGCCTGAGCCGGAAGGGTGTTGGCCGGTGAGACGCGCAGCTCGGTGAGCATGCCGCCGTATCCACCGTCACCTTGGTTGGACAAGTTGGAGAAGTTGCGGTCGTAGATCTTGTAAGTACCTGCAGCCGGCGCTGTGAAGAGCACATCACGCGACTCACCAGGGCCTACATCGACCGAGTTGGTTACATAACTGCTGTCAGTGCCATCGGCACCCTTGAGCAGTGATGCATCCGTTCCTACAACCTTCATCGGAACACCATCGATGGTGACCGTGTGACGGACGTAGCCGAGTGATGCGATGCGAAGGAGCACCGTCTCACCAGCGTTGGCCGTAATGACCGAGCCCTTGGGCTGGTACTTCAACCGCTCACCCTGCGACCCAGCTGGGTAGTTGGTCAGCGGATCGAAGTCACCCTGGAGCGTATCTGGGTAGGCACGACCGTTAAAGAGACCGAAGCCCGGGTTGAATGACGCCCAGTCCGTGATCTGGATGTGCGCGTCACGCCAGTGGGATTCTGGCTGGTTCTCGCTGATGAACAGCGGGAACTCGCGGTCGTAGCGAGTACTGAGGTCGTTGTATGCGTACCGGTAGCCATTCGGGTTGAGCGTCTTGTCATTGTTCAACTTGGGGCGGACGTAAATCAGACCGGTCATACCCATTTGAACGTGCTCAACGTCCTCGAAGTGACAGTGGTACATGAATGTGCCTGGGTCGTGTGGACGGTAGTAGTAGACCATGGTCTTACCGATCGGCACCGAGGCTGACATCTCGGGCACACCATCGAAAATCGGCAGGGCGTTGTTGAACCCGTGCCAGTGCATGGTGTGACCATCAACCAGGTCGGGGCGCATCGATAGGCCGAGGTTGGTCAGTGAAAGCTTGACTTCACTGCCCTCGTCGAATGCAAGGACGGGCGCTGAGATCTGCGCAAGTCCGCGCTGGGCGATGACTTGTGCGTCACTCAGGCCGGTCACATTGCGGAACCCAAAGACGTACATGTTGTACGGCGAGGGTGCCAGGGTGTCGGGCCAGTACGGGTCCATGGGGGACGCGCTATCTGGCATGGAAACCCAACCATCGGTACCTACGAGGTGAACCTCGTCGGTCTTGGTTGGAACAAAGCCTGGGGCAGCAACAGCCTTGGATGCTTGCCGGCCTGCGTATAAAGCTACGCCTGCGCCAGCTGCACCCAAAACTCCCGCCCGCAGGAAATTACGTCGCGACAAGAGTGGATTGATTCCGCTCGTTGTGTCGTCGGTCACGATGACTCCTCTGGTGAACCCGGTCGTATGCATTAATGACATCGGAAAGACCGGGGGGGTTTAAATCCCTAGTTGTCGTACTGCGTGTGGGGGTGTTCCCTCCCCCAAATCGGGGGTTTACCGATTCGGGGGAGGGACTGTTGCTTATGCGCCTGTCGTTCCAGCCGTGCGCGGTGACGACTCCGGTCCATACACCTGGGTGCGGGCAGGGATCAAGGCGTTTCCAGATGTCGACGCCTTTACCGTCACGTAGTACGTCGTGCTGGCCGGCAGGGTTCCGGTCGTCGACGCTGTCAAGTTGCCGCCACCCGTGCTAAGCGAGCTACCCGGGTTGCTTGACGTATTTATCGTCTGGATCGCAGTACCACCAGTACTGGCTGCGTACACCAACATCTGAGAGTTGCTCACCGTTCCGGTAGCGAACGTCGTCCATGAGGCCGTCAACACGCGACGTCCGAAGGTGATCGTTCCGCTGACAGCACCAGTGTTGGCAACCGACAGGGTTAGCGTGCGGCCGTTAACAGCGGTGACTGTTGCGCCAGCGCCGATTCCGGTACCAGACACTGTCGATCCAACAGCACCATTGATTCCAGCGACACCGCTGAAGGCGATGGTGAAGGCACCACTCGTACCGGACGAACCGGTGTTCGTGGCAGTGACAGTGCTCGGCGTTACACCCACGTTGGTGACGTACGGCGAGGCCCAGGTGGCGGCAAGACGTGGTGACGTCGTGACACCTGCCGGGATCGACGCAGTAACGGCAGTGACATCGATGTACGCAGTCATATTGGTGTTGCGTACAAGGTTGGTGAAGCTGGTGATGTCACAGGTGACAGCCGTGGTAGTGGTGCAGGATCCGATCAGGGTTCCACCAGTTAGTGCCGAGTAGGCATTAACTGTGTAGGACGTGACTGGTTCTGCATCCACAGGAGGCGTCGCCCAGCTCACGGTAATCGCACCTGTACTAGAGTTACCAACCGCAGTGACACCTGTTGGAGCTCCTGCCTGAGCAAGTGCAGCCGCATTTGGCGTGGTTGGCGTACGGCTTGACGCAGGTCCGGTGCCCACAACGTTCGTGGCGGTGACCACCACGTAGCCGCGAGTTCCAGCAGCAAGGCCCGTGATGTCACAGGTAAGTGCACCAGTGGTGGTACAGGTACCGATCGACGTCGTGTAAGCCGGGTTAGCACCGTAGATCAGACACGTTCCGAACACGCTGAGCGTACAGATCCTCGCTGTATCACTGGCGTACGCAGTTGCCGTGTAGCCCGAGATCACGGCACCACCGTTGTCGGCTGGAGCAGTCCAGCTAACACCAAGTGAGAGTGCCTTACCCGTCACGATGACACCGGTTGGTGCACCCGGAAGGGTGCGCGGTGTACCGGCAACACGTGGTGCCGAGGCCGGCGACTCACCCAGGAGGTTGCTGGCGGTGACATCGACGTAGTACGTCGTGCCATTCGTCAGGCCCGTGATCGTACAGGTGAGAGCGGCAACCGAACAGCTCTGAACGGTGACGCCTCCAGTGGCAGCATTCCAGGCACGAGCCGTGTAGTTGCCGAGGGTCAGGCCGCCACCATCGGTGGGTGCCGTCCAGCTGACAACAAGTGAGCTGGCTGCCGAGGTTACCTGAACCGCATTAGGTGCGGTCGGAACGGTCGGCGGCGGGGTCCACTCGTAGGCACCTGAATCAACTCCACCGAGTCGTGGCGTGCCGTTGATATCCGTCGTTGATGCCGTGTAGGTGGCAGCGCCAACGCCCGTTGTCGTCAGACTCGTTACGCCCATGTCACGAACCGGTGAGGTCTGCTGGATTGCGTAATCCCCAGTGTCCCAAGGTGAGTGAGTCTGGTCCGTGATCAGAGTCTGACGGAAGGCGAAGAACGCACGACGGGTGTCAACGTGCAGACCCGGCATGTAGGACTTGTTGAACAGCGGGTTGCTGTTCTTGTTCGTCCCAAGCGATCCACTGCAGTCCTGGTTGAGCGTGGTGCCCACACATGACTGGACATCAGTGTTCGAGATCGGAACGAGTCCCGAGTTGTCCTGTGAACCGATATCCCAGTTGTTGATGTCGAGCGCGCCTGC
>CANGPO010000002.1 GCA_947455705.1 Actinomycetota bacterium
ACTCATCCTCTCGGACGGCAGGGCGCTTCGCCGGCGGTGACGCCGGAGCAGCAGACTTCGCCGGCGGTGACGCCGGAGCAGCAGACTTGGCCGGCGGTGACGCCGGAGCAGCAGACTTGGCCGGCGGTGACGCCGGAGCAGCAGACTTCGCCGCAGGGGCGGGCTTGACCGGTGCAGCCTTGTTCGCCGGCGCTGCCTTTTTTGCCGGTTCAGCTTTTTTCGCCGGTGCGACCTTCTTCACGGGTTCGGCCTTAGGTGTTGCCACCTTGGCAGGCACAGCCTTCTTTGCTGGTGCAGCGCTAGCCGGTGCGGCCTTTTTTACCGGGGCACTCTTGGCCGCAGCACTCTTGACGGGGGCGCTCTTCGCCGGAGCGCTCTTCGCCGGCACACTCTTCTTGGCTGGCGCCGCCTTGGTCGCCGGGGCAGCCTTCTTAGCCGGCGCTACAGCTTTAGCCGGCGTTGCGGCCTTAGCCACAGCAGCCTTAGCCGGGGTGGCCTTCTTCGCAGGGGCAGCCTTGGTGGCTGGTGCGGCTTTCTTCACCGGTGCTGCCTTCTTGGCAGGCGTGGTTACTTGGGCTGACGTGGCCTTCTTCTGCGCGGCCATTGCGACTCCTGACGTTGCACCATGTGCCGATGCGACACACTCATCTAGTTCGAGGCCGTCAACGCATCACCAGGTCGGAAATCCGTCGACATGTCGAACCACAACCCCCTGTGGGTTCTCCAAGGGAGTCGTCGAATGGTAAGAGTTACACGTTGATTGATCAAACAGGCGCGCCGCTTAATCGGCAAGAAATCCACTAATTCGGCACATTTACGCACACTAATCACGGTAATTCACCGCGTAGAGCGTCAATTCGCTCGTCGAAATCTGGCGGTACTTGGTCAATCTCAAGGATCTTTGCCCGGCTGGTAAAGCCACTGATCAGGTGCACCTGTCCACGTTTCACACCAACGGCCGAGGCCACCGCAACGAGTACCGCCTCGGTGGCCGCACCGTCAATGGCACGCTCGCGCACAGCCACAATCAGCAGGCTGGACGTACCGTCGTCGCGCACTCCCCCAACCGCTGGGCGTGCTGCACCGGGACGCACCCATACAGCCAGCCGACGCGAAGACATATCCCGCAGCCTGCCACGCTCTGGGCGCGATAGACTGTGCAACACGTCAGACATGCAATGACGGGGACGCGTTGCTCTGCAAGCAGCCACGAGCGATCCGGGGATGGTGTGAGCCCGGAGGAGATGCGCAGACGCAGTATCACCCCAGCAGCTGCCAGAAGAGCCGGATTCCTTCCGGGGTAGACCTGGTCGTCTGAGGTATGTGAGTGGGATAGGCAGATGCTTATCCAAGGAGGGTGGTACCGCGGGTTTTCCGGTCGCACGTAAAGGATCGGTAGCTCGTCCCTTCGTCCACGCACTGTCCCCAGTGCACCTGCGACGACGGAGGCTTGATGTACCGCCCGGTTCCACCACAGCTTGATCTGCGTTCCATGGACTATCAGGTCCTAGATTTCTGGCGCGAAAACAACGTGTTCGCCACCTCCCTTGCCGCCACCGAAGGACGCCCCCTGTGGGTATTCAACGAAGGCCCGCCAACCGCGAATGGCAAGCCGGGCACCCATCACGTCGAGGCGCGCGTGTTCAAAGACGTGTTTCCTCGATACCGAACGATGAAGGGGTACCACGTCCCGCGCAAGGCTGGCTGGGATTGCCACGGTCTTCCGGTGGAGTTGGCAGTTGAGAAGGAATTGGGCTTCTCCGGAAAGAAAGACATCGAGGCTTACGGGATCGCCGAATTTAATGCCAAGTGTCGCGAGTCGGTACTACGCCACGTCGATGAATTCGCTGCGCTCACAGAGCGTATGGGCTACTGGGTCGACATGGGTGACGCCTACTGGACCATGGATGCGGAGTACGTCGAGAGTGTGTGGTGGTCTCTGGCACAGATCTTCAAGAAGGGTCTGCTCGTTCAAGACCATCGAGTAACCCCGTACTGCCCACGATGCGGTACCGGCCTGTCGGATCACGAACTTGCCCAGGGTTACGAAACAGTTGTCGATCCGTCCGTCTACGTTCGTTTCCCGCTCGCATCAGGTGAGTTCGTGGATCGGTATCCCGGAATCACCATGGTGGTCTGGACGACTACCCCGTGGACCTTGATTTCCAACACTGCTTGCGCAGTTAACCCGGTTCTGACGTACGCGGTCGTACGCGCTGCCAACGGCGAGATTGTCATTGTTGCCGATGCTCTGCGAGAACAGGTGATTGGTGAAGACTCGCAGGTCTTAGAGACGTTTCTTGGCGAATCACTAGTTGGCACCTCGTATGTACGTCCATTTGACGGCGTCGCCTTCCCTGAAACCGACGCCCCAGTCCACACCGTCTTGGCGGCAGATTTCGTCACCGTTGAAGACGGCTCGGGCATCGTGCATGAGGCACCAGCCTTCGGCGCCGAGGACTTGGCGCTGTGTCGCCGCTACGGACTGCCCGTGGTCAATCCATTGCGACCCGATGGAACCTTCGACGCTGACGTTCCGCTCGTCGGTGGACTGTTCTTCAAGAAGGCAGACGAAGTTATCGTCGACGATCTCGGTGCGCGCGGACTCCTCTACCGCCATCTGCCCTATGAGCACTCGTACCCGCATTGCTGGCGCTGCCACACTCCGCTGGTTTATTACGCACAGCCGTCGTGGTACATCCGCACGACAGAAATCAAAGACGCGCTCCTTCGTGAAAACGAAGCGACGGACTGGCATCCCAACACGATCAAGTGGGGGCGGTACGGCGACTGGCTCAACAACAACATCGACTGGGCCTTGTCACGCAGCCGCTACTGGGGTACCCCGCTGCCACTTTGGCGATGCGAAGAGGGTCACATCACCTGTGTTGAATCACGCGCAGATCTGGGCGCGCGCGTCGGTGCAGATCTATCAGATCTCGATCCACACCGACCCTTCGTCGACGAGGTCACCTTCGATTGTCCCGACTGTGGATTGACAGCCAACCGAGTTCCAGAAGTTATTGACGCCTGGTACGACAGTGGCGCTATGCCCTTCGCGCAGTTCGGATATCCGCATCGCGGTCAGGATGAGTTTGCCAATCGCTACCCGGCCGACTTCATCTGCGAGGCGATCGATCAAACCCGCGGTTGGTTCTACACGCTGATGGCTGTTGGCACGCTCGTGTTCGACAAGTCCTCGTACAAGACCGTCCTTTGCCTCGGACACATCTTGGACGAAGAAGGCCGCAAGATGAGCAAGCACCTTGGCAACGTCCTGGAGCCCATTCCGCTTATGGACGATCACGGTGCCGACGCAGTGCGCTGGTTTATGCTCGCCGGTGGTTCACCATGGCAGGCACGACGCGTCGGCCACGGCACAATCCAAGAGGTCGTCCGCAAGACGTTGCTGACCTACTGGAACGTGGTGAGTTTCCAGGCTCTCTATGCACGTGAATCCGATGTCGACCCGAGCACAGTGCAGGCGCCTGCATTTAACGATCGTCCAGCACTCGATCGATGGGCGTTGTCCGAGGCTCATCGCCTCGCGCGTGACGTGGACGCAGCATTGGAGGCATACGACACTCAGCGCGCGGGACGACTGCTATCGGCGTACATCGACGATCTGTCAAATTGGTACGTGCGTCGCTCACGTCGTCGCTTCTGGGCTGGCGATGCCTCGGCTCTGGCCACACTTCACCAATGCTTGTCGATCGTCACTCTCGTGATGGCACCGTTCACGCCGTTCATTACTGAGCGGGTGTGGCAGGACTTGTTCGCGGCAACGGATCCCGAACTACCACCGTCTGTCCATCTGGCGCCGTGGCCCACCGTCGACGATCAGGTCATCAGTGATGAGCTCTCCGAGAACATGGCTCTTGTTCGCCGACTCGTTGAGTTGGGTCGCGCTGCGCGAGCAACGTCCGGGGTGAAAACCCGTCAGCCACTGGGTCGTGCACTCGTTGCCGCTCAGGGCTGGGATCGCCTGCCCGATGAACTACGTGCCGAGGTTTCCGACGAACTCAACTGCGGTGAACTGCTGTCGCTGGGAGGAACGCAGGCAGACCTTGTCGACGTTAGCGTCAAGGCGAACTACCGTGCGCTCGGCAAGCGATTTGGGAAGAACACCCCTAACGTCGCCGACGCTATCGCCGCTGCCGATCCTGCGGAACTCGTTGTGGCACTTAGGGATGCGAGCGCATCAGTCATCGTCGATGGCGATGTTATCCCGATCTCAGACGAGGATGTCATCATCACCGAGACCCCGCGTACTGGGTGGGCGGTGGCAAGTGACGCTGGTGAGACCATTGCACTGGACTTGAACGTGACACCGGAGCTTCGTCGCGCCGGTCTAGCCCGCGAAATGGTGCGCCTGATTCAAGATGCGCGTAAGAGTTCGGGATTTGAAGTGTCCGATCGCATTAGCTGCTGGTGGTCCGCTACCGATTCAGACCTCGCTGATGCTCTTCGTGAACACGGCGTCAACATCGCGAACGAGGTGCTCGCAACCTCCTTCGCGGAAGGTTCAGCACCCCAGGCAGTCGACTCTGACACCACTGTCACGGACGACGAGTTCGGGCTCACGATCACGGTTCGCCGAAATAGCTAAAAATGCTAGCAGACATGATGAAGCCCGCCTCACCACATGGTCAGGCGGGCTTCATCATGAACTAGGTCTTACGGCTGTGCCGGCGGAGGCGTGAACGGGTTCGGCGCTGCCGGCGGCGGTGGTGGTGGCGTCAACGACGGCCCTGCTGAGCCAGGCACCTGGGGCATTGCCGGCGGCACTGGTGGAGCCGGAGGCGCTACAACCACCTGCGGCGTTGGAGCGGCAGGGGCAGGGGCCGACGGAGCCGGAGCGGCAGGAGCCGGAGCGGCGGGAGTCGCAGCGGCAGGTGCTGCCGGCGCCGACGGGGCGTCAGTGCGACCTTCCAGATCCCGCAGAGCTGCTTCGTAATGCTGACGCAACCTGCTGCGGTACTCCCGCTCGAATGCGCGGAGTTCTTCGATGCGACGCTCAAGTGAGGTGCGGTCGATCTGACCCTGACGTTCAAGGTCGGCAACCTTGACTCGGGCAGCGCTCACCATGTCTTCGGCCTCAATGCGCGCACGCGTGGTGTGTTCCTCTGCTGTGCGCTGCGCCAGAGCGAGCATGGCAACGGCCTGTTCATTCACGTTCTGTGCTGCAGGAGCTGCCTGAACAACGGGCGCAGCAACCGGCGGCGGCGGCGGAGCCTGAACCGGCGCGGCAGCGGCGCGCGCAGCACCCTGCTCAGCAGCGGCAAGCCGTCCGCGTAGCTCGGCATTCTCCCGCTGAAGTGCACCGAGTTCGAGTTCGACCTGATCGAGGAAGGCATCAACCTCGTCCATTTCGTACCCACTCTTGCGCTTGGCGGTAGAGAACTGCTTGTTACGTACGTCCTCTGGGGTCAAGGCCATCAGAATCACACCTTGTCGCTGTAGTTCGACTGAAAAGTACTTCTCGTTAGACTACCGGGCTAATCGGTAACTCATGGTAGATCCTGCGCAAGGTCGGAGACCAATTCGCTAACACAGGGTGAACAAGAAAATTCGTTGACTAAGAATCACAGCTCGTGGGCTGGCCGAGCCCACACAAGGTGGTGAGACGCGCTCTTCTAGAAGCGAGACACCACATTGATCAGGATCTGAACACCGATCAAAACGATCAGAAAGGCGATATCGAAGGAGATGTTGCCGATCCGAATCGGTGGAATAACCCGTCGAAGAGCTTTAATCGGTGGATCGGTCACCGTGTAAATCGCCTCAACGATCACCAGAACAGCGCCCTGCGGTCGCCAATCCCGGGCGAAGATGACGACATAGTCAAGAACCAACCGAGCAATCAAAATCACCAGGTAGATGGTCAGGATTGTGCTGAGAGTACTTCCAACGATGGACGTACCGAGGGTCACGAGGTCATCCAATGTCCGGTGGGGTCATCACGTACGAAAGCGCACGATCAGCTCTGATTGAAAAAGCCATCCTGCGCAAGTTTACGTGCCTCTGCGGCGACATCGACATTCGCTGGCGACAGTAGGAACACCTTGTTCGTCACGCGCTCGATCGTTCCGCGCAGTCCGAACACAAGTCCGGCAGCAAAATCGACGATGCGCTTGGCATCAACGTCATCCATCTCCGTCAGATTCATGATGACGGGTACGTTCTCGCGGAACTCTTCGCCGATTCGGCGCGCATCGTTGTAGGAACGTGGGTGCAGGGTCGTGATCCGGTAAGCGTCACCGGCGCCCATTGCGTCAACCTCGTTGTCAAAGACAACCTCGCGCGCTACGGCTGTGGTGCTGCTGTACGAACGGGTATCAACGTTGCTGGGACGAGGTGCACCCGACCGTGGGTCAAGGGTGCGAACCGATGACGACGTGGTGGGTCGCTGTTCGGACCGTGGCTCGCGCGTAGCCGTCGACGAGTAAGACGATCGAGGCTGCGCGTAACTTGTGCGCTCCTCGTCGTACTCAAGATCCTGATCAACGTAATCGGCGTCGTCCTCGACCAACCCGAGATACACGGCCATCTTGCGCATGGTGCTCATATCGCACTCCTTTTAAACCTCGCTTGGCCGCTACGTTACCCGACCTTGGGGCGTCGTCCGAGTACCGCGGTACCTATTCGAATATGTGTCGTGCCTGCAAAAACGGCCTCTTCCAGATCGTCGGACATCCCTGCAGACATGACGGTGACGTCCGGACATTGATCTTTGAGCCCCTGATACATCGCGTATAGGCGATCAAAGGCGGGCCGTGGATCTGCCCCTAGAGGTGCCACAGCCATCACCCCCGTCAGTTTCAGTGACTGCGACGTCATGAGCGCCTCAACCAATCCAGGAATATCCGCCGAAGCGGTGCCACCCCGATGCGGCTCAGGTGGCTCTTGCAGATCTACCTGAATCAACACATCGATCTGCCGTTCGCACTCCTGTGCGCCGCGATCGAGGGCAGCCACAAGCTCGATCCGATCCACCGATTCCACCACATCGGCGTACTGCGCCACCGCGCGACATTTGTTTCGCTGGAGTTGGCCGATGAAATGCCAGCGAAGGTTGAGGTCGCGCAAGCGGTCGTGCTTGGCTACTGCTTCTTGATGACGATTTTCCGCAACATCGACGATGCCTAACGACGACAAAAGCGCAACATCTTCCGCCGGCCATGTCTTCGTTACCGCAACAAGCTGCACGGAACCTGCGGGACGATACGCCGCCACCTCCGCGGCTGATATGCGGGCACGCACGTCCGCCAGATTGGCCGCGAGTTCGTCACGACGATCCCACTGATCCTCTGGCATAGGCGACTGCACATTCGTCACGTCGTTCATCGGCTACACCTTTACCCGATCAGTCAAGGCGATCATCGCCCCGTGTCGACCCGTGATCCCATCACGTCGATAGGAAAACAGCTTCGGATCTTCCATGGTGCAACCACCCCAGGTGGTGGTTCGTACCCCACGATCGCGGAGTTGTTGCATTACGCCGCGACGAATATCCAGACCTAGCGAGCCGTCCTCGCGAAGGGTTCCAGCGTCGGCGGCCGCACTGACCGTTGCGTCAAACCGCGCCTGATCTACCGAATAGCACTGCCCGCACGCACTTGGTCCGACGACTGCGGTGATCCGATCAACCTGCGCACCCACATCACACATGGCAGCCACGACGCTGGCAGTGACGTTGGACTCGATCCCCCGCCAACCGGAATGCGCAACACCGATGACCCCAGCTATCGCATCGCCAAGAACGATGGGTGCACAATCTGCCCCCACCACGAGCAGCGCGCGTCCAGCAGTACTAGACACCATGGCGTCAACATCTGGAACCGGGGACACAGTGGCGGAATCGACGATTCCAACGTCATTGCCATGTACGGGAGCCATCGCAATCACCTGATCGACGTCCACGCCGATCAACGCGCTCACCTTGGCACGGTTCTGACGCACGAACTGCGGATCATCCCCGACATGTTCAGCCAGATTGAGTGAGTCAAACGGTGGTGCGCTGCTACCCATGGTGCGATCGGTAAATGCCCAACGAATGTTGGTCCCGAAACTTCCTTCAGCGATGGCCATGGCACCTCCATCATGCCGCACGTAACGACGACTGGCGTGTCAACCGCAATGCAGTGAGTCCCCGACCCGACGGCTTACCGTCAGATCGGGGACTCACGTTACGACATCACTTGAGGAAATCAGGGACATCCAGATCATCGTCGAGATTGTCGTCAAAGATGACTCGACGTGGTTCGCGCTTGAGTTCTTCCTCAACCACTGCAGGTGCGGAGGCCGGGATCGTAGCTGCCGATCCAGGATCAGCAGTAGCCCTAGCCGCATCAACAGCAAGAGGAGTGGATTCGACATCTCCACGGGTAATCGGGCGAGCCGATGAACGACGAGCCGGTGGGGCGCCACCGTCAAAACCTGCCGCGATAACAGTCACGCGCACCTCGTCTCCGAGAGTGTCGTCAATAACGGCACCGAAGATGATGTTTGCGTCTGGATGAGCAGAATCCGCGACGAGCTTGGCCGCCTCGTTGATCTCGAAAAGTCCCAGATCGCTACCGCCAGAAACCGAGAGCAACACCCCGTGTGCACCATCGATACTCGCTTCAAGCAGCGGACTTGAGATAGCGCCCTGAGCGGCAGCAACTGCACGGTCATCGCCACGTGCCGAGCCGATTCCCATCAAGGCACTTCCGGCACCAGACATGACGCTCTTAACATCAGCGAAGTCGAGGTTGATCAGACCTGGTGTCGTGATCAGATCGGTGATGCCGCTGACACCCTGAAGGAGCACCTGATCTGCCTGACGGAATGCGTCCAGCATCGAGATGGTGCGGTCGGACAAGGACAGCAGTCGGTCGTTCGGAATGACGATCAGGGTGTCGACTTCAGCGCGCAGCGCATCGACACCATTGTCAGCCTGGTTGCCGCGACGCTTACCCTCAAAGCCAAAGGGACGGGTCACCACACCGATGGTCAGAGCACCAAGCTCGCGGGCAATGTTTGCCACGACGGGCGCACCACCGGTGCCCGTGCCACCACCTTCGCCGGCGGTCACAAAGACCATGTCGGCACCTTTAAGAACTTCAGCGATGTCATCGCGGTGATCCTCGGCGGCCTGACGACCGACCTCGGGATCCGCGCCGGCACCAAGTCCGCGAGTGCGCTCACGACCAATGTCGAGTTTGACGTCGGCGTCGCTCATCAACAGTGCCTGCGCATCGGTGTTTACAGCGATGAACTCGACACCCTTAAGGCCTACCTCGATCATGCGGTTAACAGCGTTAACACCACCGCCACCGATACCAACGACCTTGATCACTGCTAGGTAATTCTGCGGAGCCGCCATGGCTATCGCCCTTCATTCCCAGGGGATTTAACCCTGTCAGACAACTCTTAACCTCTACTTGAGGGCTAGAGTTATGTCATCCTGTTGTCGTGAGGACGATAGAGGTAGTGACTACCAATGTGCAACCCACTGGTTGAGGCTGAGCGTAAAACGAGAGGCAACGTACGTTCATCAGATGACTTAACCCGCTGTCGGAACCGCCGCGTTCACGTTGCCCCGCGTCGTTGGCAGGTCCGGCGCGCTGACGTCATAGAAGCGTGCATGCAGATGAAGCAGTGCCGTCAACACGGTGTACTTGCGCTGGCTGTTCTCCGCACTCCCCCACTGGACAAAGGCAGGGCCAGCAAGAGTGAGGACGACGTTGTCGCGAGAGGTTGCCGTGACCCTGAGGATCTTCTTCCGAAAATCCGCAGGCACGTCGGCCAGCACCGATGCGCCTGAGATCTTCGCTGCGGCATTGCGCGCGATCAAGATAGGCATTCCAGCAGGGGCCTTCGCTATGGCATCAAATGTGGTCCCCGTTGAATCGATGTAGCTGAGCATCTTCCCGTTGGGCACGACCGCGACCGGTGTGCGCTCACCGACGACAATGACCAAGACGTTAGGCCAACCCCGACGAACCTCAACTGACTGGACCCATGGCAGGTCGCCGACTCGGCGCGTCACTCCTGCAACGTCGACGCGGGCGAGCTGGGTACCGGCAGGAACATTGGCCGCCTGACGCACGGCATCTGCACTCACATGGACGGCACCGATGACCCGCTCCTCATGCACCGTCAGTAGCGACGAGAAGTAGACGATATAGGTCCCCGCACCGAATACGGCCAACAACCCGGCGAGCACGACCCACTTCCGCCAGGCCGTCGACGGCGGTGTCTCGGTGAAACGGTCAGCCTTGTCGATCACTGTCATGATGACAGCGCCTCACGAAGGCGCAGTAGGTCGAGAACTTCAGTACCGATCATCGCGATATCACCAGCGCCGAGCGTCATGACCACGTCACCGGGCCGCGCTCGATCTACTAGGTGTTGAGCCACCCTGCTCCACGACGGTTCAAACACCACCTGCTCCGCAGGTAGCGGTACATGGGAAGCCATCGCAACCCCCGAGGCGCCAGGAATAGCCTCCTCGCCCGGTGCAAATACCTCCAGCACGACAACCTGATCTGCAAGACCGAGTGCCTCACCAAATTCCTTCACGAACATCGCGGTTCGGTAATAGTGGTGAGCTTGGAACGCAACAACGAGTTGGCTGTCGCCAATGACCTCTCGCATCGCCCGCAGAGTTGCTGCAATCTCCGTCGGGTGATGGGCGTAGTCGTCATAGACGCGAACCCGATCTGCACTGCCCTTGTAGTCGAATCGACGTCGCGTTCCACTAAAGCCCGCCAAGCCGGCCCGCAGATCTGTCGCGTTATAGCCAAGCCCAATTCCCGTTACGAGAGCTGCCGTGGCATTGAGTGCATTGTGACGACCGGGAACAGCCAACTCAACGACACCGAGGCGCACTCCTCGCGCGATAACGTCAAAGCGCCAGCCACGCTCGCCGACGCCGAGCATGTCAACGCGATAGTCGGCGTCATCGCTGACCCCATACGTCCGCACGTCAACGCCGGCAGCACGCGCACTCATCGCTAACCGAGCACCGCCCGGATCGTCGACGCACACCGTAACGAAGCCGCCGCGCTGTGAGATCGCGAGGCTGAACTCAAGAAAGGCAGACTCGATGGCGTCAAAAGTCTTCCAGTAATCGAGATGATCCGGTTCAACATTCGTGACGATCCCGGCAAAAGCGGGCAGGGCAAGAAATGCCCCATCACTCTCGTCAGCCTCTGCAACGAAGTCAGTACCGGATCCCAGGTAGGCATTGCTGCCACTTTCGTTGAGTTCACTTCCAATGGCGAACGATGGGTCAGCCCCACACGCCTGAAGTGCGATCGTGAGCATCGATGTCGTGGTGGTCTTGCCGTGAGTACCTGCCACCGCGATTCCTCGGTAGCCCTCCATGATCGCGGCAAGCGCCTCGGCGCGAGTCATCACCCGGATACCCCGCTCGCGGGCGGCCACAAGCTCTGGATTCGTCTGGGGAATGGCCGTCGAGACGATCAACGTATCGATCTCGGTGGCATGTTCGGCCGAATGACCAATGTGAACATCTACTCCAAGAACAGCTAATGCGGCCACCCGACGTGAGTCCTTGGCATCGCAACCGCTGACAGTCACTCCGCGAGCAACCAGGATGCGCGAGATCCCAGACATACCTGCACCGCCGATGCCCATGACGTGAACACGTCCCAAGCTGGTGAGGTTGCCTACCGCCTCGTTCATGTCATTCCCTAACTCGTCTGCGCACGATCACTCGCGCTGGCGATTGCATCCAAAACCAACAGTCGTAGTCTCTCGTCCGCATCGCGCTGACCGTGGGAGGCTGCGGCAATCTCCATCTCGCGTCGTTGATCAACGTCAAGCAACAGCGGCCGCACATTCTCTGAAATCCACGCTCCCGTGAGCTGGCCGTCATCAATGAGGAGCCCGCCGCCTGCGCCCACGACCGGCAGTGCATTAAGTCGTTGTTCGCCATTGCCAATGGGCAGCGGCACGTACACAGCCGGTAGACCCACCGCGGCAAGTTCAGCGCAGGTCATCGCACCGGCCCGACACAGTGCGACATCGGCCGCGGCGTATGCAAGATCCATCCGATCGATGTAGCGAAGACCAACATAGGGTGCCGCACCAAGGCTTCCGGTGGGCCGCTGATCATCATTGCGCTCACCAGCCGAATGCAAAATCTGTACGCCGGCCTGGGTCAAATCCGGCGCGGCATCGACAATCGCAGCGTTCAGGCTACGAGCCCCCTGCGAACCTCCGAATATGAACAACGTCGGCAGGTCCGGATCGAGCCCGAAGTGAGCCCGGGCCTGGGCCTGAATCGAGGAACGATCCAACGTTGCAATCGTTCGTCGCAGTGGAAGGCCAATGTGTTCTGAACGCGCCAACGCGCCAGGTACAGCCGAGGCAAGAAATGGCGTGAATCGAGCACCGACTCGATTCGCCAACCCTGGGCGAGCATTCGCCTCATGAATCACGATGGGCGTACGTCCTCGAGCGGCCAGATACGCCGGTAATGCCACGTATCCACCAAAACCGACGACGACATCGGCCTGTGTCTCGTTCAACACCCGTTGAACATCTTTGATCGACTGACGGACCCTGGTTGGTAGACGCACCAAGTCACCGCTGAGTCGACGAGGCATCGGCGATGCGGTGATGAGGTGAAGGTCGTAGCCCCGTTCAGGTACGAGCCTAGTTTCCAGCCCACGCTCGGTTCCCAAGGCGGAAACCTGAATTGACGAATCATGTCGCACAAGACAGTCCGCAAGATTAAGTGACGGTTCGATGTGCCCCGCCGTGCCACCGCCAGCCAACAAAACATGCATGTGCGATCACCGAGCCGATGCTCGGGCAGCAGGCCTTTCGCGGGCGGGACGTCCGGCCTCGATTCTAGCGAACGACATCAACATGCCAAGAACGAACAGGGTTGGTACCAAAGACGATCCACCGTACGAGACAAGAGGTAGAGGCACACCGGTGATGGGCAGCAGTTGGAGTACGGCGCAGAGGTTGAGCAGAGCCTGGGTGGAGATCCACGCAACGGCAGCCGCCGATGCAGTCCGCACGAACGGATCGGTCGTACGCATCGCGAGCCTAAGCCCGGCAATAATGATCGTCGCAAACAGACAAATCACGAGCAACGAACCGAATAATCCGAGCTCCTCGCCGACGACGGAGTAGATGAAATCCGTATGCGCTTCAGGCAATCCGACCCACTTTTCGCGCGACGCCCCAAGACCGAGACCAAACCAACCGCCGCTGCCCATCGCGGCGCGAGCCTGCAGTAGCTGGAACCCTTTTCCCATCGGGTCGTCTTCAGGGTGCAGCCAATAGTGAATGCGGTCCATCCGATAGCCCTTGGTCAGACTCTGAACGGCCACTAAGGCAAGGACACCTACGGCCCCAAGACCAAAGATGCGCATGGGGGCACCGTTGACGAACAGAACCGCGCCAATCATCGGCAGGATGATGATGGCCGTTCCAAAATCACCTTCGGCAAGAACGAGCAGAACGATAAGGAGCCCAACCGGCACCACCGGAACAAGCAGGTGCTTCCACTGATTCATCAGGTTCTGCTTGCGCACGACAAGGTCGGCGGCCCACAACACGAATGCGAGTTTGGCGAACTCGCTTGGCTGCAACCGGAACGGCCCGTAGATCTCAATCCAGTTACGTTGACCGGCCACGGCATGTCCGATGAACAGCACCAGGACCAGCGTGACTAGTGAAAAAACCATAAGTGGGTACGCAAGTTTGCGATACGACGCAACGGACATTCGAGAGGCAGCGAACATCACAATCAGGCCAAAGATCGCGAACATAACCTGTCGAAACCACAGTGTGTATGCCGAACCATGTTCCTGAAGGCTGACAATCGTCGATGCCGACAAGACCATTGCCAAACCGAGCACCAATAGCAGGATCGTTGACCCCGCCAGCAGGTAGTAGGTCGTCATGGGATGTTCGCGGCGTGATGCCGTTTTTGTTTCCGGTGTTCGCAAGGTCTGGGTCATGACAGCACCAACCGCTGGATCGAATCAGCGAATGCGTCACCACGGTGGGCGTAATCACCGAACATGTCCCATGAGGCGCAACCAGGGGCCAGCAGCACCGTGTCGCCATCAGATGCCATGGCAGCCGCGGCTACAACGACATCATCCATTGCACCAGTGTCGGTCCGCGGAACCTCCACAATGGGGACATTCGGCGCGTGTCGCATCAGTGCCTCGCGGATCTTGTCGCGGTCGACTCCGAGCAACACCACGCCACGCATTCGGTCGGCCGTCAGACGCACCAATTCATCAAACTCTTGCCCCTTGGCCATGCCCCCGGCGATCCACACCACGGACTCGTAGGCCAGTAGCGACGTCTGTGCCGCATGGCAATTTGTTGCCTTGGAATCGTCCACCCAGCGAATACCCTCATGCTGCGCAACTGTCGCGATTCGATGACCGGCAGCCTGAAATTGCTCGAGGCCTTCGGCAATAGCCCTCGCCGGCACGCCGTACGCCCGTGCCAACGCTGCTGCAGCTAACGCATTCGCAACATTGTGCGGGGCGAACGGCTTTACGAGTTCGACCGACCCCAACTCCAGTGCGGCATCGGCGCGATTTTCAATGAACGCACGATCAACGAGTAGGTCGTCCACTACGCCGAGCATGGACCGCCCGGGCACTCCAAGGGTGAAGCCAATCGCTCGACAGCCCTCAACAACCTCAGCCTCTTCAACCATGCGTTCGGTCTCTGGATCGAGCACGTTATAGACAGCCGCAATCTGCGTGTTGCGATAAATACGTGCTTTGGCATCTCGATACGCCTCGAAGGAGCCGAAGAGATCTACGTGATCAGGTGCCAGGTTTAAGCACACCGACGCAACCGGACTCGCCGAATAAAGGAATGGGAGTTGTGGGGCACCCACCTCAACGGCGAATACATCACATCCGATCGGATCCATGACTGCGTCAACTAGCGATACCCCGATATTGCCCACCGACGCGGTACGAAGTCCGGCAGCCCGAAGGATGGATTCAAGCATCAAGGTTGTGGTGGTTTTACCGTTCGTTCCAGTGACGAAGAGCCATGCGGCCGGATTCTCGCCACGCAGGCGCCAGGCAAGTTCCAGTTCGCCCCAAACCGGCACGTCACGCGCAACGGCAGCCGCAATGATGGGCGCTGACGGAGGTAGGCCCGGCGAGACGATCAAGACGTCCACACCATCGGGCAGGGTATCGGCGTCACCGAGCCGAACCGTTGCCCCAACCACCCCAAGGATGTCTGCGCGCTCACGTTGCCGTTCGCCATCAGCTGCATCTACAACAGTGACCCGAGCACCGAGATGGATCAGCTGGTCGGCACAGGCGAACCCGGCCACGCCGATTCCAGCGACGACGGCATGGACCTGTGACCAATCGGAAGCACGGTTGAACTGCCAGACATCAACCTGCGTCACTGACGAACCCATTCGGCGTAGAACAGGCCAACACCTGCGGCAACGAACAACCCCTGGATGATCCAGAACCGAACAACGATTTGAACTTCCGGCCAGCCAAGCATTTCAAAGTGATGGTGAAGTGGAGCCATCCGAAACATTCGCTTACCCGTCAGTTTGAAACTGCCGACCTGCCCGATGACCGACAGAGCCACAATCACAAATAATCCAGCGAAGAGCGGAAGAAGTAGTTCCGTTCGAGACAGGATTGCCAATGCCGCTATCGCTCCGCCCAGGGACAGCGAACCTGTATCGCCCATCCAGATCTTGGCCGGTGACGTATTCCACCATAGGAAGCCGAAACAGGCTCCAGCAGCCGCAGCGGCAAAAACCGCAAGATCTAATGGATCGCGCACGTCGTAGCAACGAGCGAACTGACCGAACTCGCAGTTCTGACCCTGCTGCCACACCGACGTGATGGTGTACGCCCCGAACGTCATGACCGAAGCACCCGCAGCAAGACCGTCGAGACCATCGGTGAGATTGACCGCATTGGTCGTGCCCGTCACTAGGAACCACACCCAGATCAAGAACAAAGCCGTCGGGAGAACAAATGTTGTATCGCGGAACAGCGAAATGGCTTGGGACGCAGGGGTTCGGCCGTACTGATCTGCGAACTGAATCGACAGCACTCCGAAACTTAACGCGACCGCCGCTTGGCCCAGGAGTTTCGTTCGAGCGCGCACCCCAGTACTTCGCTGCTGGAAGATTTTGAGGTAGTCATCGGCGATACCAACGATGCCCAATCCGCAGGTCAGGAAAAGCGCCAATAGCCCGGAAACAGAGGGTAACCGCCACATAAGCAAATGAGCTACGAAGTAACCGATAATCAGGCCGCCGAGAATGGCCAGACCACCCATCGATGGGGTGCCCTTCTTACCCTGGTGTTCGGGGTACAACTCGTCGGGCTTTGACACGCGGATGGCCTGGGCATATCCGTGCTGGCGAAGGAACTTGATCAACAGCGGGGTGCCAAGAATCGCCACGAAGAAGGCGGTTACTGAACCGATGAACACGAGCCTCATGAGTCAAGCCCCAAGATCCCAGCGGCGACTGCGTCAAGTCCAACAGCACGCGAGGCCTTAACCAGAACGACGTCATTGCTGCGCAGTTCCGTCGACAGCAACGCGACGGCCGCTTGCGGGTTGGCCACTAGCCTTGTTCCCTCTGACATCCCAGCAGCACTCCGTGCATCCGCGATTGCCTGAGCAGCCGCACCAACAATGACCACCTGCTCGACACCCAACTCCACAGTGAGTCGGCCGATTTCCTCGTGCGCGGCTTGTGATGATTCTCCCAACTCACGCATCTCTCCGAGTACTGCAAACGACCGGCGAGTCGCAGAAACTTCCGCAGGTATTCCGCCTGCAATCACCATGAGGGCGCGCAGAGCCGCGGCCACAGACTCCGGATTGGCGTTGTAGGCGTCATTGATCACCGTGACGTCGTCAGCCGTCGTTGAAACCTCCATCCGCCATCGACTCAGGGCCCGGACGACGCTCAATTGCTCTGCCAACTGCGCTAGCGGAGCACCTAACGAGATGCCGGCAGCTACAACCGCGGCTGCATTGAGCACATGGTGTTCACCAACCAGAGGTAGGTCAACGCGCACGGACTCGTCAGCGACGTGAACGGTGAAAGACGGCGTCCCATGGGCGGACATGGATATGTCAGACACCCGAACATCGGCCGTGTCACCCCGCCCGAAGGTAAGAACTGCAGCGTTGGTACGAGACCGCATTGCTCGAACAAGTTCATCGTCATCATTCAAAATCGCAACACCGTCATGGGGTAGGGACTCGATGAGCTCACCCTTTGCTTGCGCGATGACAGCGCGCGAACCGAACTCTCCAACATGGGCGCTCCCCACGTTCAGCACGATTCCAATTTTCGGAGGCGTGATGTCACACAAGTACCGGACATGGCCGATACCGCGCGCCCCCATCTCCGCCACGAGAAATCGGGTCTGACGATCAACACCAAGTGCCGTGAGCGGCAAACCCGTTTCATTGTTGAAGGAACCGACCGGAGCGATCGTGGGGCCCAACGTTGGCAGCACTTGTGCAAGGAGATCTTTCGTACTCGTCTTACCTGATGAACCAGTCAACCCAACGACCGTCAGCTCAGGTAATCGATCAACAACACCGCGAGCCAAACGACCAAGCGCCTGCACAGTGTCATTCACACGTATCTGCGGAAGGCCGATATCGAGATCGCGCGCCGTGATTGCGGCTATCGCTCCATCAGCGACGGCCCGCTCAGCGAAATCATGACCATCAAATTGTTCACCGTGAATCGCAACAAAAAGGTCACCTAGAGCGACCTGACGTGAGTCGATCCGCACATCGCCTGTCACTACAGCGGAATCATCAGCAACGAACCGAAGCGTGCCATCGGTGATTGCTGCAATCTCAGCGAGCGTAAGCCGAATCATGACTGACTCCCCCGAATATCCGCACCATCGACCGCTGCCGCCAACACCTCGGCCACGACGACACGGTCGTCAAATGGGGTAATCACACCATGAACGTCCTGGCCCTGCTCGTGTCCTTTGCCTAGCACGAGCACAACGTCACCGTGATGAGCCGATGCAACTGCATGCTCAATGGCCGCCCGTCGATCTGCGATGTCAAAGACGTCGATCGATTCAACACCAATCGTTCCGTGAAGGACTGCCGCCCTGATCTCTGCGGCTGGCTCTGAGCGCGGATTGTCATCGGTCACGATGACGACATCTGCGAGCCGCGCTGCGGCCAGACCCATATGTGGGCGCTTGGCTCGATCCCGGTCTCCACCGGCGCCAAGCACAACGACGATGCGGCCCGTAACACCCTCTCGTGCGGCAATAATCGCACGTTCAACCGCGTCAGGAGTATGTGCGTAATCGACAAACACAACGAGTCCGCGACCTGGATCAGGATCACGTACCCGCTCCATTCGACCTGGCACGCCACCACAGGCCGAGATACCTCGTGCTGCAACCTCCGGTTGCACTCCGGTTAGTGTGGCCAAGGCCAGTGCACCCAATGCGTTCGTCGCATTGAAGGAACCGGGAAGGTGCACGACGAAAGACACTCGATCGCTCGCCGGGCCGATGGCTTCTACCTGCGATCCACCGGGCAAGGACGTCACACCTTCGACGCTCCAATCAGCTGTGGCTTCTAGCGCGAAGGTCGTGACGTCAAGACCCGCCGCTTGAGCGCGCTCGACTAACAGCTCACCCCACGGATCTTCAACGCAGATCGCGGCATGGCGCGCTCGCGTTGATGAGAACAACGTGGCCTTCGCATCGAAGTAGTCGTCCATACCGTCGTGGAAATCCAGATGGTCTTCAGTGAGATTTGTGAAGCCAACGGCAGCGAACGTAACACCATCCACGCGACCGAGGCGCAATGCATGACTGCTCACTTCCATAGACACCGCATTCACACCGCGCTCGTGCATCACGGCCAAAAGGGCGTGTACATCCGTGGCTTCAGGAGTAGTTCGAGAGGTGGGAATCACCTCGTCACCAATGCGGGTTCCCACTGTTCCAATAACCCCAGTCTTAAGCCCCGCAGAACGAAAAGCTGCGTCAAGGAGGTACGACGTAGTCGTCTTTCCATTCGTACCCGTAATTCCTACGACCAACATCGAGCGCGACGGATGTCCATAGATTTCGGCGGCAAGTGCACCGACAATCGATCGAGGATCATCGGCGACGAGTACCGGGAGTCCCGCTGCAACAGCGCGATCACGTCCAGCCGAATCCGTCAGTATTGCCACCGCGCCGGCATCACGGGCGCTGGGGATGAATTCGGCACCATGGGTATTGAAACCGGGTAGTGCCGCATAGAGATCACCCTGCGCAACAGCCCGAGAATCATGCGTGATCCCAGTGATGAGAACAGCGTCCCCAGACTCGTCAACGAGTTCACAGTTGGTCACCGCACGAAGGGTCTCCAGTGCCACCCCAGATACGCGCGGACGAGGTCCGATAGCCACGCTTCGACCCTATCTGGTCGCTACCACGTAACCGGGATATCCGGCCGCGTCACGCCAGTTGGCGGAATCCGGAAGTGCTCGAGGCTGTACGTCATTACTTGCTTGAACACCGGCCCGGCGAGCACGCCACCGTAGTGACCATTGCGCGGGTTATCGAGAATGACGGCGACGACGACGGATGGATTGTCTGCGGGTGCGAAGCCGATAAACGATGAGGTGTAACCCTGGTAATGTCCACCGACTCCCGCGCGGTTGGCCGTTCCTGTTTTACCCGCCACCCGGTAACCGGCAATCGCAGCCATCGGGGCTGTGCCTTCCGCCGACACCACCGATTCCAACATTGAGCGCACCGTGCGCGCAGTCGACACACTGACAACTCGCTCCGCTTTACCAGCAGCAGCAGCGTGGAATTGACCATCGGCCGACGTCAGTCCAGCAATCAACGTCGGCGATACTTTCACGCCGTCATTGGCAATCGTGGCGTACACAGATGCAGCTTGAACGGCATTAACGCTAAGACCCTGACCGAAGGCGATGGTTCCAAATGATGTGTTCGACCAATGGGCCGGATCCGGAACATATCCGCGACTTTCACCTGGGAACTGAAGCCCGGTCGATGAGCCGATGCCAAACTTCTTCAGGTAGCGATAGAGGGTAGGTCCACCAATCCGTTCGGCGGCCAGGATCGTTCCGATGTTGCTTGACTTGGCCAACACCCCGTTCAAGGTGAGGTGCAAGGTGCCGTGCTTGTCGTGATCGTGGAAAACCTTTCCGTGCCGCGACAAGGTTGGCGGAACCGTAATCTTCGTCAGCGGATTGGCCTTACCTTCTTCGATCACCGCAGCCATCGTCATGATCTTGGACGTAGAACCAGGCTCAAAAACCTGCGAGAGCGCACGGTTTCCGGTATCGGCTTGCACCGCTTCAGCCGGCTTATTTGGGTCGAATGTGGGCACTGTCGCAAGGGCGTAGATCTGACCCGTCTTTGGATTCATCACAACAACGGTCCCACTATCCGCGTGCGCAAACTTCACGCGTTCAGCGATCGCGTTTTGAGCCACCCACTGGACATCGCGGTCAATCGTTAGCGTGACATTCGTTCCGGCTATTGGATCCGTACCCGTCGACGTGGTGGTAGGAATCGCGATGCCCTTGGCGCCGCGTTGGAACACCGTGCTTCCCGGCGTACCTGCCAACTGATCTTGTAAGCCGTACTCAAGCCCGCCGCCACCTTTCCCGTCGCCACGAACAAATCCAATAACGTTGGCCGCGACTGGCCCGGCAGGATACGTACGCTTGGTCGTTGACTCGCTGAAGATGCCAACCAGTTGCAGGTCGAGAAGTTTCTGCCACGTTGCCGGCGAAATTCCCTTCTCCACATAGACGAAGCGACGATCACCGACAAGACGTTGTTCATAAGCGCGTGGATCTCCACCCAAGACCGATGCAAGTCCCCTCGCAACGGACTTCACCTTGCCCCGTGGGATCAGGGTCTGATCTGCCGTGACGTTTACCGCCGCAACCGTGGTAGCGAGAGGCACTGCGTTTCGATCAACAATGGAACCGCGCTGGGCAGGTAATTCCTTAGTCGTCATAACGGCTTTAAGCGCTTTGGCCGCAAGTTCTGGACCTTGAATCACCTGCAATTGAACAACTCTGCCGGCCACGACGACCAGAAGAACCAACGACAGCATCTGCCATGCACGAATTCGACGACCGGCATGCCCGGGAATGAACAGTCGAGTTTGTGCAGGCCGAGGTGCCCGACGAGTTCTCGTTACCCTGGGTGCGTCGCCATGGCCATCATCAACGTAACGGTAGTCATCATCTGTGTAGCGCTCATCGGATCTGGCAGAGCGACGAGGTGGCGGAGCAAGAGTGGTCATCGCGTCGTCACCACCGCGGTGGTAGCAACCTTTGGAACGCTCGGTGCCGACGCCGGTGCAGCCTTAACTGCGCGAGGTGGGCGAGGTGCAGGAATCGGAGTACCGAGAATCTTGCCGTCAGCAAGGCGAATGAATACCGGATTATCGGAGGGCACCATTCCAAGTGCGCGTGCCCGCCTTTGCAACTGCTCAGGTGACTGCGCAACTGCCACACTTTGTGCCAGGAGCTGCCGCTGAATATTCAGCTGATGCTGCGCCTTTGTTAGGTCGTGGATGCGGAAGCCACCCTCGGCCAACGTGATGTTTAAGAACAGCAGGACCATCATGCCGAGTACCAAAATCGCAGCAATAACAAGGGAGAACACACCTGTGCCGGCCACTCGCGGACGTGGTGCGGCTACAACGGTGAGATTTGGCTTGTCGGTCTTTGGTGCCCCTGACGCAGAACGGCGGGCACGCGGCGCAACCTCGACATTCGGATCAGCAACCGGTAGCGCGGTGCTCATGCGGCCTGCCTCATCCGCTCAGCTGCCCGTAAGCGCACCGATGCAGCACGTGGATTGAGTTGAATCTCCGCCTCAGAGGCCATCTCCGAGCCACGAGTAAGCAGACTGAATTCGGGTTCGTGGCCCGCCGGGATGAAAGGCATGTCGACAGGAACGTCGGTTGTAGCACGAGCCGTGATCGCATGCTTAGTAATGCGATCTTCAAGTGATTGATACGACAACACCACGATGCGGCCGCCAACCTTGAGAGCATCTAATGCAGCCGGGATTGCCCTTTCGAGAACATCGAGTTCGGCATTTACTTCGATCCGCAGTGCCTGAAAGGTTCGCTTGGCAGGATTTCCGCCGGTGCGGCGAGCCGGTGCCGGGATGGAATCGCGTACCAAATTCACCAGCCGGGCGCTGGTATCGAATGGCTCACGTGCTCGTTCGCGCACAATCGCCGCAGCAATTTTGGAAGCGAATTTCTCTTCCCCGTAGAGGCGAAGGATGCGCGCCAGTTCGCCAGCTGCATAGGTATTGAGTACATCGGCTGCTGTTGGGCCGGTGGATGGATCCATCCGCATATCGAGTGGAGCGTCGTAGGAGTAGGCAAAACCTCGCTCCCGTTGATCAAGCTGCATCGAGGAAACACCGAGATCGAAAAGTATTCCGTCAACCCGAGGCAATCCCGCCTGGTGAAGTACCTCTGGAAGCTCGTCATACACCGCGTGAACGAGGACGGTGCGTTCTGCAAACGGCGCAAGACGTTCGGCGCTCAGCGCTAGTGCTGACTCGTCACGGTCGATACCGACGAGTCGAACATCGGGAAAACGGGTAAGGAGGGCTTCGCTATGCCCGCCGAGGCCCAGCGTGGCATCAACAACAACCGCATTTGGCCGATCAAGGGCAGGAGCCAACAACGCAAGACACCGGTCCAGAAAGACCGGGACGTGCGACGGCGTTGGCACGATTGTCATCGTCAGCCGATCCGACCAATAACCATAGAGACGACGTAGACCATCGCGGCAGCAAGTGCTGCGGCACCGATAAGTGCAAGAACTGAACGCGATGCAGATGGAGCGGCTGAGCCAGACTCCTGCGGCACAGGGCGCATGATCGTTTGTGACATTGCCAAGCCTCCTGGCCCGTGTGGGCCCTCGCGGTGGGGGTCTGGATGAGGTGCTGACTTCGGGACGCTGATGTCGCGTTCTTGCTGATTTCAAGGGTTTTTATGCTGTCGTGGCCCTAGGTCCCCGTCCGTCACACTCATCGCCTGCAACCGGGGAAGGTGCGTCAGGAGCAGGTGACGGCGCGGAGACCTCGTGTCACGACATCAACCGGTCGGAATCACCTCACCGTCTAGATCGACGAACGACTGCTCGGTCCCAGACAGGTAGGACTCCCATGCCTGCGCATCCCAGATTTCAATACGCGTGTCTGCACCGACGACGACGCAGTCGCGGGTCAGTCCGGCGTAATCGCGCAAGTTCTGCGGAATAGTGATGCGGCCCTGCTTATCGGGCACATCGTCGTGGGCGCTTGCAAACAACACACGCGTGTAGGCGCGCACACGCTCGCTGGTTTGGGAACCAGCGCGTAACTGCTCGGCATAGCCAGCAAAACCAGACTCTGTCCACACAACCAGACAGCGATCCTGGCCTTTGGTCATCACCAAGCCATCGGACAGGGCTTCACGGAATTTCGCCGGCAGGATGACCCGATTCTTCTCATCCAAACGTGGGGTATGCGTACCAAGGAACAACTCAGGTCACCTCCGATCTGCGTCTGCGTCACCATGCCGTTTCTGGTTCACATGTGGTCATGCTCCCCAAGTTCCTCCACTTTACTCCACTTATGGCCCCTATGACTCCCCTTTGGCCATGTTTTTTGGAAAAGTTTTGGACGATCTGGCACAACACCACAGGTCAGACCGGTGGTGCGATGTGGAGGGTAAACCTGCCTATGCAGTCTTATGTAGCTGCGCGACAGCAGGATCGCGGTGAGGGTGTGGCCTGCAGATGCCCCTGGGGGCGGGTCAGCCGCGCGCCTCGGGGCGGCCTGAGGGGAACGACGAGTTAGGCGTCCGGAGTCGTCGGGCCGGCATGACCGAGATCAAGTCGACGATCCTGCGTGTTCAGGATCTCTAGGTCAACCACCGAACTTGGCCAATCATGAATGACTGACGTGCGTAGAACAATGTCTTGCAGTGATCGGTTTTCACGGCTGATCGCGCACCACACCAATCCAATCGGAACGACGGCGCAGGCAACAGCACGAATCAGCGCAACAAACCAGTTCACCCGGCGTCCCGTACGGCTCACCACCCGAAGACCCACGACGCGGTTTCCGACGGTACGTCCGTAGGTGGCCCAGCAACCCCACAGATAGAGCACCATGAACGCCAAACCAACAGCAACAAATGTTCCGAAGGTCCAACGAGGAACTCGATAGTTACGCGGATCAATCAAGAATCGCAGCAGGGCGAGCCCTATGTACGATCCGATCGTCAAAATGGCGACCGTCGCGTAATCGACCCCGCCTGCGACCAAGCGAGAAACCAACCCAGCTCGCAACCCTTGAACATCGCGGGCTGCCGGCGGGAGCACCTCGGCGGGAACATGCCGCATTCGCTCACTCATAGCGTGACCCTCATGACGTCGATTCCTGACCTGTCGAGGAGCTAGGCACATCGCGTCGACGGCTATTGCGTCGAAGCATGAACCTGTCTACCCAGTGATTGACCAGTTCGTCGCCGGACAGTGCAACAAGCCTGCCCTGGTTGACGAAGTCAGCCGCCACACCCGTGGTCGAATCCCTAATGATTTCAGGCAAATCCACATCGTCGATAACGTCTTCGGCAAGCCCGGCGACGTCGACGCGCGTTCGCACGATCTCGGTCAGATCCATCCCATCAAGAACCTTGGTCACAATCCGATCGAGGTCAACGCGGCTGATAACCACGTCGGTCAAATCCATACCGTCGAGAGCCGACGTCACAATCCGATCAATGTCCACCATGTCGAGCACAAGACCGGTGACATCTACGCGGTCGACAACCTGGCCGACCAGACCAGGAACCAGTCCCGGAACAACCGAGTCCAGAGTGTCCGTCGTCGCCGTGGCCAAGTCACCGGTCGCGGCTTGCCGGACGTGCCTGCCTCGATCCCCCAACCGATCAAGCATGGAACCAAGTGAGAGTGCCTGCGGCACAAGAGGTGGATGTTTAACGAACTCCCACGCCACCTGAGCCGCTGGCGCAGCAACGTACGCCGCTGCCTTACTCACGGCAACAATCGGCGTCGCAATAGTGGCCGCGGCCCCTAGCGCGACATCAATCGGAGCCTGAACGCCCGGTGGAAGTTTCGGTCCCGGCTCGTGGATGATCGCGGTGAGATCGCGTGGCTCGCTCACCGTTGGTGAGGTTGGCGCCTCCACCCACTCCTGACTCATAGACACAGTGTGTCCTAGTCCCCGTCACCTGCGCACGTCACCGTTGTCATAACCCCATCTGGGTTGTGTCTTTACGGAGCGGTAAGTGGCCCGGATTTCGCTGCCGGGAAGTAGTTCTGAGCGATCCCCGAGGAACGCTTGGGGATCATGACCGAGCGCGTCCACGACGTGATGACATCACCGTGCTGGTTCAGCCCACGGGAAAACATGGTGATGATGCCCATTTCGGGACGCGAGGCGCTCTCCCTCATGTCTGTGCAGACGCTCTCGGCGTAGAGAGTGTCGCCGATGTACACCGGGTGGGTCAGTTTGATGTCGTTCCAGCCAAGGTTGGCCACCGCATTCTGACTCATGTCCAGCACAGTCATTCCAAGAATGATCGCGACGGTCAGGCCCGAGTTCACGATGATTCGGCCACCCGATACCGGGTTCGACTCGGCGAAATGGGCGTTGAAGTGATTCTGATTCGTATTGCAGGTGAGCTGCGTGAACCACGTGGAGTCTGCCTCAGAGATGGTCCTACCAATGGCGTGCTGGTAGACGTCCCCGACAACGAAGTCCTCGAAGAACCGTCCGAGCACCGCCTCATGAACTGCCATGTCCATCGTCCTTTCGCACACATCAGAGGGCGAATACGCCCCGCCCGCTGCTGGGATCCTCCCATTGCGGTCCCGACACGTGCACTTAAACCAGACGTGACCTTCGGCACGTGCACCACAGACCACCAAGCACTCGTCGCACACTGGTGACCGGCTCAACCTCTCGGGAACGCACGGGTGATGGTGGTCGTCCAACGAGCAGTTAGGCGCTCAGGTCGCCTTTCTGGTCACAGCAGGCAAGAATCATGATCACGCACCGACTAACTGGGGAGATTTCGTGGCCAGTGATTTCACCGATGTCCGGACAGCACCGGTCACAGACGACGACCTGAGTAATGTCGTGCAGACAGCCGCGGTGATCGCCCGATCCATTGAATCGGTAGTGGAGGGTAAGCCCGAGGTCGTCAGGCTGGCCCTGATCGTGCTGTTCGCACAGGGGCACCTGCTGCTCGAGGACGTTCCAGGGGTTGGCAAGACCACCCTGGCCAAGACCTTGGCCAAGACTCTTGATTGTTCAGTTCGGCGAATCCAATTCACCCCAGATCTCCTGCCCAGTGACGTCACCGGCGTGAGCATCTTCAATCAATTGACGCATCAATTCGAGTTCCGACCTGGTGCCGTGTTCGCCAATATCGTGCTTGGTGACGAGATCAACCGAGCATCGCCAAAGACACAGTCGGCGCTGCTTGAATGTATGGAAGAGCAGCAAGTCACCGTCGATGGCACCACGTATCACTTAGCCTCACCCTTCATCGTGATTGCTACACAGAACCCCATCGATATGGAAGGCACCTACCCACTTCCCGAGGCACAGCGCGATCGGTTTATGGCCCGAGTGTCTATGGGTTACCCCGATAGGGCTGCTGAGATTGCCATGCTCGACGGACATGCCGCGCGCAAACCGCTTGACGCAATCCAGCCGGTCGCTGATGCCGCCGCGGTGGCCGGACTCATCGAGGCCGTTAACCGCATCCACGTCTCACCTGCAATTCGTCAGTATGCGGTAGATATTGCCCATGCCACACGCACCCACCGCGACATCCGACTCGGCGCGTCACCGCGCGCAACCCTGCACGTAATTCGGGCAGCAAAGGCGTCCGCAGCACTTCAATCCCGCGACTACGTCCTACCTGACGACATTCAAGAACTTGCCGCACCCGTACTGGCACACCGCCTCATTCTCACTGCTGATGCGCAAATCGGTGGCCGCACTCCAGCGGCGATCATTGCTGACATTCTGCAACGCACCCCGGTATCGAACTGATGGATCTACGGCACGTGCTAGCTCCGCTCACCCGGCGCGGCCATGCCTTGTTGTGGTCAGGCACCGCCATGGCCGCCGTCGCTCTCCTGTTCGGCCAGCGAGATCTTGTTCGCGTTGGGGTATTCCTAGTAACTCTGGCCTTGCTGTCACTCGTGGTCATGTCGCGGATCAGATTCAAGTTGTCGATCACCCGAGGTGTGGCGTCGAGCCGGATTCCGGTAAACGAAACGACAATCTCATCCATTCGACTGCACAATGTGGCTCGCCTATCCTCCGGGCTTCTTTTGGTTGAGGACGCAATCGCATGGGAGCTTGGTAGATCTCAACGCGTCGTGGTCGACCAACTAGCCCCAAACCAGTGGCGAGACGTTACGTGCACTCTTCACGGCACAACGCGAGGGCGCTACACCGTCGGCCCCACGTCGATCACACTGGTTGACCCATTCGGGCTCTGCCGCACCACGAGGCAATTCAGTGCGACAGACACAGTCACCGTCGTACCAGAAACGATGGCGCTACCCACCATGCCTCTACATGGCGATTGGTCTGGAGTGGGCGAGTCACGGGCTCGAGCGATCGCTTCAACAGGTGACGACGACGTGATCCCGCGCGAGTACCGAATTGGTGATGACCTTCGTCGCGTCCACTGGAAATCTACCGCTCGCTCGGGTGAACTGATGGTGCGTCGCGAAGAGCAACCCTGGCGTAACCGGGTCACGATCGTTCTTGACTCGCGAGCGGGGTCCCATCGAGGTTCCGGTCCAGACTCATCATTTGAGTGGGCCGTGACAGCGACAGCGTCCATCGGAAAACACCTACTCGAGCGTGGCTTCGGCGTTCGCATCATCGACACCAACGGGACGCAGTTCGTCACAGCATCTCAGGCAACCGAAACGTTGAGCGGCACCGAGGCGGTGGGCGCACTTCTCGATCTTCTCGCGGGTGCCGAACTCGACGATGGCACCGTGAAAAGCACGCCACATTCGCTGACCCCGGAGGCATTTTCCGACGGAGTCCTCATCGCCATATTGGGCGATATAGATCTCAAAGACGCCGAAGCAATCGCCACTCTGCGACCGCGCAGAGGAACCGCTATGGCGATCGTTCTCGACACGTCCACCTGGGCCGGGCGCAGCCAAACACCGAATGATGCAGGTCCGTCGAGGAGTGCTGCCCTATTCAACGTTCATGGGTGGCGTACTGAAATCTGTGGGCGTGAATCACAGTTAGCTGACTCATGGCGAAGCCTCACCGTGGGTGCATTGGCGGGTGCATCATGAGCACCTCCCTAGCCGACAGCCCTACGACGGATACACAGCAAAGCCCGTTACTTCTACCGATGGTGGCAGAGCCGGGACTTACCACCAGAAAACTACTTTCACTATCGATCGCCACCGTGGTGGCAATGGTCCTCGGTTCCTTGGGGTTGTCGTCCATCCTGATCGGAAGTGGCTGGCTCGGGCCTAGCTTGATTACGATCACCTGCCTCATCGCCTTGTGCACGTTGCTCACCGCTCTGCGCGTGCCCCTATTTTTCATACCCATCGCAGCGGGTGCCGCACTACTCGGTCTCATAACGGCTCAGTTCTGCGATAACGCGACCTACATCTTCATTCCGAATGAGGATTCCCTCAACTCACTTCGCGATCTGCTTATCGCCGGACAGGACAACGTCAATCAATACGCTCCGCCCGTCCCGGTGTTCGCAGGCCTGTCGTGCCTGATCGCCCTGTCACTCGGGGCCGTGGCCATCATTGTTTATCTGTTGACGGTGAATCTGCGCCTGCCGACGTGGGCGTGTATTCCGGTGCTCGCCCTCTACGTGGTGCCTGCATTCGTCGTCGAAGGCGGTGCACCCCTGTGGGCCTTCGTCATCGTGGTGGCCGGGTGCTTGATTCTGCTAGCCACCGATCAGCGCATTGAAGTTTCCCTATGGGGTAAATCGGTTTCCACGAATCGACAAGCGCGCAGTTCCGCTGCTTCGTCAGGGCTGTCATTTGCTGCCCTCCGGTTGGGCGCGCTGAGTTTGGCTGTCGCTGTTGCAGTCTCATTCATCCTGCCTGGATTATCGGATTCAGCATTGAACTGGTTCAACGCACAGCACGCGCTCAATGCGGCGTCAGGCAACGATCCGTCATCGACACAGCCCATCGGCCTAGATCCGCTGGTTTCACTTCGTCGCAATTTGTTGAACCAACCCAATGGCGTGATGTTCACGTACAGGACGAATAATCCATCGCCTGGTTACCTACGTACGGCCGTGCTATCTGCCTACAACGGTGAGACCTTCTATCCGTTGGTTGCCGGTGCAGGTGTCGCGGCGACAAGTCCGGAAATGGATGCACTACTCAACGTCTACCGAACGCCCACAGCGTGGACGTACAGCTTCGTCGATCAACAACTCTCGAGCCCGTATCTGCCTGTTCCAGAAAACTTCTACGCGATTCAGAGCAGTCCGACAGCGTGGGTCGTCGATCCAGGAACTCTTCAAGTCAGCGGCTCGAACACGCGCGGTTCATCGTGGACAGTGCAGGTAGGTACGCAATCACCATCGCCAGCGGCTTTACTTCAGGCGCCAAACCTCGCGGCAGATGAGCAACGAAATCTGGTAAACGGAGTACCCAAGGCCCTGGTTGATCAGGCCAAACTATTGACGAAAAACTCGGCGACCAAATACGACGCAGCGATTGCCATTCAGGACTGGCTTCGAAGCTCGTTCACGTACAGCACCGACGTGCAATCCAACGAGTCCTCGAGTTACCTCACCCAGTTCCTGACCGACCGCAAAGGCTACTGCGAGCAATTTGCCGCGACCATGGCGCTGATGGCTCGTGCTGTGGGAATCCCATCGCGGGTCGTCGTTGGGTTCACCGCAGGAACCAAGCAGAGTGATGGGTCATGGTCAGTTACCCCCCATCAGGCGCATGCCTGGCCGGAGCTGTTCATTGGTCAGTGGGTACGTTTTGAGCCGACCCCACGGGCCCAAGTGGATGGCAGTGGCGTCACAGTCCCGTCATGGACGCGACCACAAGTTATCCCCATCACCCCGGTCAAGCCCGGTACGCCCAAGCCAAGCACCGCGCGCGATCGACGCGATCAGGATCTGCGTCGGGACAAGACGGCCAATCGCAAGCCTGTTGATCTAGGTAACACGCCAACTCCCACCAGCGCGATGAGTCCAGATCGCTGGCGCTGGATTGCACTCGGTGTGGCAGGGCTCATCGCACTGATCGCCAGCGTCGCTCCTGCCGTTCGTCGGTGGTGGCGCAGACGAAGCCGGCTTGCCAGCGGCGACGTCGATCAGGCGTGGGATGAATTGCGTGACACCGTGCGCGACATTGGCGCACCATGGTCCGACGCCTCAACACCGCGTCAAGTCGCGGCAACGATTATCGGGGCTCAACACCTTCGCGGAGATGCCGCGCTGGCAGCAACCCGACTGTGCCACGCGGCTGAACTTTCGCGTTATTCACCACGACCACCGCGGATCGGGCGACTGGCAGATGACGTACGCACTGTGCGCCGTGCCTTGCTCACACGCATGGATCGACGAACCCGAATCCGGGCTACCTTACGGCCAGCGTCACTAAATCACGCCAGATCAGTCGATGAGTTGAGCTAGCAGCACAAAGAAAAACTCGCCGATGCTCTCGGAGCACGGCGAGTTCAGGATGTAGGACGGGTCCTACTGGTCAGAATCGTCACCTTCGCGACGACGACGGAATCGCTCATCCATCCGATCCATGAATCCGGAGTTGGGCGGAGTGGGGGCAGCAGGCGCGGTAGGAGCAGCCTCAGCCGTTGCCGACGCGCGCATACTGCGGACTACTGCGTACGAGCCAAACAGCATCATCAAGAAGCCAAGGACGCCGACAGGGATCAGCGAGGATGCCGCACCCAGAACAAGAACCGCCAAGCCACCAAGGGCAACCACGACACCAAGGGCGGCTTGTCGCCGTGATCCTGGACGCGGACCAGCCGAGCGGAGGGACGAGGCGAACTTCGGATCCTCTGCGTAGAGGGCTCGTTCCATCTGCTCGAGCAGGCGCTGCTCGTGCTCAGATAGTGGCACAGCTCCTCCTCGTGATTAACACACCCGATCCGCCGGTAAAACGATTCAGGTGCCCGCGGGGTTCCCCGGGTGTTCTAAGACCAGAATAGGCACCTAATGGCCAGAACGAAACCCGTAGCGGCAGATGAGTTACATCGGACTTGGCTGAACTGCTCCCTCGTGGGCACTCTGCGTCACTTTTCATGGTCAACATGCGCTCTGTGTAACGCATCAGTGATCTGCCTGCCGCGCAGGGCGGGGGGCGACTGGGGCGCCGCCGAAGCCATCAGAGCCTCCGGTATCGAGCAACCGCGCCGACTGAACTGCCCCCTTACCGAACCGAGCGCTAGCCTTATCGACTGCCTGTTCTGCCTCACGCCACCCAACCTCAGGCTCATCAAGGAACATGTATCGCGGGGAATCCTGCGCAGCTGTGAGCCCCTCAGCCCGAACTCCGACCAGACGGATGCGGGCCCGCTGCAACCCCAGCGCATCGTAAAGATCACGAGCAGTTGAGTACACCTCGCGAGAAATGTCTGTGCCAGATCGAAGCGTTCGCGATCGGGAGATTGTGGTGAAGTCAGCAAATCGCACCTTGAGCACAATGGTGCGCGACACAAAGCCCTGGTGGCGCAAGCGAGCGGCAACCCGCTCCGAGAGCCGAAGAATCTCGCGATGAATCACCTCGGGATCATCGATATCACGCGGGAAGGTCTCTTCGGCCCCGATGCTCTTCTCCCCTTCGGGCACCACCACGGAGCGTGGATCTCTCCCCCAAGCCAATTCATAAAGATGTGTTCCTGCAGCCTGGCCAACGGCACGAATCAACGTATCAACGGGTGTATGGGCGATATCACCAACAGTGGTAAGCCCGAGGCGAATGAGCGCCTCCTCAGTTTTATCCCCTACTCCCCATAGGGATCCCACCGGAAGCGGATGCAGAAACGCAATGACGCGATCTGCTGGCACGACGAGCCGTCCGTCTGGTTTGGCGCGGGTGGATGCGAGTTTGGCAACGAACTTTGTTGGCGCCACTCCAACCGTGCACGTGATGCCCTGCTCATCAACGACTCGGGCTCGAATCATGTCGGCAATATCAACCGGCGGACCAAGCCGACGGATTGCACCAGAGACATCAAGGAATGCCTCATCAAGGCTCAGCGGCTCAACGTGAGGCGTGACATCACGGAAGATCGCCATGACACCTGCAGATACTTCGGTGTAGAGCGCAAAGTTTGGGGGCAGCACGATGACCGCAGGGCATAGCCGCTTAGCCCGAGACATGGGCATGGCTGAGTGAATGCCATAGCGACGTGCCTCATAGGTAGCTGCGGTAACGACCCCACGTGAACCATCACCACCAACGATGACGGGTTTACCCACTAAGTCTGGACGCGAACGCAACTCACATGATGCGTAGAAGGCATCCATATCAACATGCAGAATGTGACAGCCGTCGTCCTCACGCACTCCACCATCACCGGGGTCAGCGGTGGAGACATCGGCCTGCGTAAGGCGGGCTCCCCTGGTGATCTGGCTGCGGCTCACAGGATCATCATCTCTAGTTCATCTGACATTCGATGCTCACCACCCCGAACTTCCGTTACTGCTATGCCATAACTTGCGCGGAGTGGGGCGGTCGGAGTCCTTAGGTGTGGTCGGACCGCTCTGATCACCGTCCGCACCTGAGACTGATCCTGGTCGTCCACCGCGCGCCGCCGCCTGGCTGCGAGTATCAGCAGCAGCGATCCCCTGCGGCGCAATATCAGCATAGGGTGATTGCCGAAATCCGCTGGCATGAATGAGTACTCGACGTAACCGCTCCCCTCGTTCATGCGGACTTTCCTGCTGCGGTGGGGATGCGGCCACAGGACGAGTGGATCGGCTACCGGCCCGACCTTCAACGGCTGCGTCATCAGAATCTGCTGATGTACCAAGACCGGAATCTAGAAGTTCTGCAACGGCCGCTTTACCACCTGATTTCCACGCCTCGTAAACCACTCCGAGCTCCCAAGCCCCAGTTGCTCTAATGGAAATCCCACGTGGCCCCGTTCGTCGTGTGACACCCCGAACGAGTAAAAGCCACGAACCGAAGACCGTGGCCGCGTAGGGCCCCTGAACATCTTCAAAAAAGGTCGCATCAACCGGACCCGTTGAATCATCGAGGGTAAGAAAGACCACTCGGCGACCAGATCGAACAGGTGGGGTTTGGGTTGCGACTTTCACTCCAGCAACAAGCACTTCGGTCGTTGAACGACGACTAAGTAGGTCGCGTGAGGGGGTAACGCCGAGATCGTTAAGCATGGGTGCGTAAAAATCGACGACATGGCGACTTGCATCGAGCCCCAAGATTTCAAGCTCAGCGCGAACCCGTTCTGCATCACTCATTTCAGGAAGCCCGCTGGCGGCAATGTCACCCGGTGCATCACCAAGTTCGAGGGTGAGTTGCACATCCAATTCCGACGCTTGAATCGCTGCCATCGGCGCTTGGCTCTGTCGACGTGAGGCCGCAACAACATCCCCTACTCCCGTAGATACCCCCGTGCCATCAACACGAACAGCCACACCATGAGATGGCTCACCTAATGAATAGGTACGTCGCTTCGGTGTCGCCGCTCGGGCCGCCTTACGTGCCGCTCTGCTATATCGATCGAGATCGGCGATCTGCAACAGCAGGTCGCGACGGGTGACTCGACCACGTCGACGCACCGGGGCCGATAACCCAATGCCATAGACCGAATCGAAACCACCCGCGAGCACTAAGCGCTCAACAATCGGACGTGACACTGATGCCCGAGTCCAGAAATCTGATAGGGATTGATAGGGCCGGCTAGCCACAATCCGTTCAATCTCAGCAGCACTGATTCCTTTGACATCAGCCAGTGACAACCGAATCCCATAAGCCGAGCCATCAGGGAGACCCGGTACATCTACCGGCCGACGTGGCCGCTCGCCCAAGATTTCAGGTGGTGGCTCGTCATAGGGAGAAACCCGTTCAACTCGATAGGTCTTATCTGAGGTATTCACATCGAGTCCAAGGATGGCGATACCCAGATTGCGTGCCTCATCAAGGATGAGTCGCTTGGGATACATCCCCGGATCATGGGTGAGTACACCAGCAAGGAAGGCTGCCGGGTGGTGTGCTTTCAACCACGCCGAGTGATACGTCGGGATAGCAAATGCAGCCGCATGAGCCTTACAGAAACCAAATGATGCAAAGGCCTTGAGCACTTCCCATACGCGCTCAATCGTGACGAGGTCATATCCCTTATCCCGAGCAGAAGGATAGAACCATGCACGCACCTCCTGCTGCGACTCAGGAGAACCAAGACTTCGCCTAATCTCATCCGCCTCAGCTAATGAACAACCCGTCATAATCGACACGATCTTCATGACCTGCTCATGAAAGACAACCACTCCATAGGTCTCTTCAAGTGCTGGTCGTAGATCGGGATGTAGATACTCCGCCTCGTTCCATCCTTGGCGAGCCCGCAGGAATGGAGTGATCATGTCGGACTTCACCGGGCCAGGGCGAAAGAGCGAAATATCGGTGATCAGATCATCAAACCGATCCGGCGCAAACTTACCGATGAGTTCACGTTGACCTGGGGATTCGATCTGGAAGCAGCCAAGAGTGTGTGCGGATTTCACTAAGTCATAGGTGGGCTCATCATCAAGCCCGACTCCGTCGAGATCGATCTGCACTCCATCAACTCGAGCAACTTCATCAATGGCATAGGCCATCGATGACTGCATTCGGATGCCGAGAACATCGAGTTTAAGTAAGCCCAGCTCTTCAACATCGTCTTTATCGAATTGGCTCATCGGGAATCCCCGCCAACTTGCTTCAACTGAGGTGCGATCTAACAGCGTGACATCGGACAGCACCACCCCACAGGGGTGTAATGCGATGTGTCGCGGCAAGCCATCAAGGGCTTGCACAAGTGACAGGAAGCCATCAAGTTCACCGCGAGCTGCCAACTTGCCAAGACCCGAGGATCGAAGTTCAGGAAGCTCTGCCAGCGCATTACGAGCGTCCCGAGCCCTGATATGCGGAAAAGCCGTTGCAAATGCATCGATCTCACCGCGCGGCATTCCTAGGGCTGCACCCACATCGCGAACGGCATGGCGCACGCGATAGGTGTCGCGCATCGAAATACAGACACATCGCTCACCACCGAATCGGTTAAGCATCTGCTCGTACACCTCGGTGCGACGTGCAGATTCAACATCGATATCAATATCGGGCAGGGCTCGACGAAGTGGGGATAGGAACCGCTCCATGACGAGCCCGTGAGCTAATGGATCGACTGCGGAGATTCCGAGCATGTGATTAACCAAACTGCCCGCACCTGAACCACGGGCAGCAACCCTGACATTCATCCCCTTGATCAGATCTACAACCTCAGCAACGGTGAGGAAATATCCCGCAAAACCAAGGGTTGAGATCGTGGAAAGCTCATCGTCAAGACGATCCCGAGCAGATGTTTCGCGATGTCCGGTACGGATCAGATAGTCATTGAAGACTCCCTCACATCGTTGACGTAAATATCGATCCGCCGCATGTGCTTGCGCAGCAAGTGCCTTCGGGCCACGATCACGCTGCACAGACGTGCGTTGTGCGTAGCGAGCCGGCACGATGAGATCAAGCTCAGGGACATGTACCTCACCAATCCCGAGATCAGTCACTGGATCAAGCTGGCAGGCCCGGGCAAGTTGGCGAGTGTCGGCAAGTAACCGATCAACTTCACGTCCCGCTCTACCTTCATCTCTGGCTAGCCCCGACAGATGGACGATCTCGGTCGCCAACTCGCGCATATGCGCACCAGATGCCAGATGGCCTTCACCATTGGCTCGGTCGAGGTGCCGTGAATCCAATGGGACAAGGCGACGAATCGCATCAAGCACATCAATAACCGGAGCTTGGTCACGCTCTGCATGACGAACTGCTGCAGCCAAGATCGCCGGGGTCTGCTGTTCTCTGGCGAAACTCAGCATCCGCGCGGCTGCAGCCGACGAATAGGGCAATCCACGCACGGCTGCCCCAGAAATATCGGTAACAGCTAGGGCAGAATCACGGGCGCGATGACTGACGATCTCGATTGCTAGTCGTCGACCAAATACCTCACGCCAGAACCCCAAGGCGGCAAGCCCTTGATCAGGTCGTCGACGCATGATGGCTCGACCAACATCTGATTCAGGCCCAAGTAATGCCACTAAGCCCTCGGAATGCTGGGCTATGAGCTCAAGGGATGCCACCGGTGATCCACGTCGCCCTTGGGCTGCAACCATCGGAGCATCATCGCCATGAAATTCGCGATGCATCGACTCACGTGTTCTGAGTTGCTGTGAGTTCTCGATGCTGAGATCTGATTCAAGTCCTAGATGAGCCGCCGAAACGAGTCGACATAGTGATGCCCAACCGCGTTGCCCACGAGCAAGAAGTACAACTCGACTGTGTCGCTGATCTATCTCACGTCCCCCACGTGCAGGAGTCCGGCGGATATTCGTCCGCTCAGCCAGGGTTGGACCCTGCCCAACCCTGCCCGCCGAGGTGCGCTGCACCCGCGATCCGAGGGCGGCTCCACTCGCGCCCTGAGGCGTCGGGGAGGTGTAAGCCAGATCAACACCCACGATGGGAGCAATACCCGCATCACGACAGGCCAGTACGAATCGCACTGCACCATAAAGACCATCGCGATCGGTAAGTGCGAGTGAATCTTGGCCAAGGGCCGCAGCACGCGCCACGAGAGCAGCCGGACTACTGGCCCCGTGACGAAGTGAGTAACCCGAGGCCACATGGAGATGGACAAAGGAATCTTCAGGCATCAGAACTCATGTCGATCACGATTCACGGGTAGGTGGTACCGGCATCACCATCGTGAGCTCACTTAATAGCGGTTGGTGAATAGCACCCAACTGACGAGCCACTAGGCCAAGGAATTGCTCGACCTCACGAACCAGATCATCAGCTTCCCGGGCAGTAACGACCCCGCGTAAACCAGCCTCGGCCGCGGCGCGCTTACTGGCTCCTGCAGCAAAAAACGCTGCCCACTCAGAAAATTCTGGTGCGATATCAGCAAGTAGTACCCATGCACTGCGAACCCGTGAGCCTCGGCGGCTTCGTGGACGTGCACGTGTTGCCAGAACTGCAGCCGCGGCACGTAGGGCCGCTAGATGCGCATGCGCATATCGTGACTCGCTCTCCTGAGCTACTCCGGCTGCAAGAAGTTCGCGTGCAGCACCGGCGAGTAAGTCACGACTCTGCGGCGTAGCACTCCCTACCGCACCATGGGTTGGTTGTGCACCTAGTTCAGACTCGTTTAATGAGTTGGTATCAAGGGAAAGCTGGAGTGCGGTAGCTGGATTCATTGATGTGACAGTCATAACGACCTCCTTTACTCGACCCAATGGGTCAATCAACCTACGAAGACGTACCAGGACGTATGCGCAACTAAGCGCGGTGATTAATTCGTTAGTCCAGTGCTCGAGCGAGCCGCCACTGACCGTGTACAAGCTCTGCGACATCAGCACGGTGAACATCACATGCCACGTCATAGACCCCGATGGGTGCAGATGAACCAGCTGCAGCTTCTACTCGCCACACCCACCGTTCCGTAGCTCCGACATCTCGAGTAATGGAACGTTCGTCAACGGCCTGATCTACGTGCCGCCCAGGCACTACAGGTGACTTCATTGAGCGATGAAGTGACGTCCACCAGGTACCCGACTCAACCCAGTGAGCTAAGACAGCGCGTACGACGTAGATGCGGCTGCGCCATAGGAACTGGTTGCCGACGGCAACCCCACCTAAGAACTGGTTGCCGACGGCAACCCCACCCGCAGGACCAGCACCCAAAGAACCAGATCCCGAAGAACCAGAGCGGATGGAAATAACTTCGCCATAGGTGCGCATCGCACGACCTTCCTCGGATGTATCTAGACGCTTTCGGCTATGAACTGCCATGGCAGTTCACCCGGTCCAGGGGAAGGCAACCGAGAACCAGCCCGTGGTGGGATGCGGTGCTTCCCCGCACACGCACCCCACACACGGGAAGGTCGTAGATCATGAAGTCAGACGGCCCGCGAGAACTACCTGAATCCTGATCTAGGCGAAAACTCAGATCAGACAGCCGCGAATCCGCCGATGCAGAGTTTCCGAATCCGAACATTCGACGAAAGTCAGGGAAAGGCTTTCATCGAACATATGTTCGAACAAGTTCTAAGGTAGCCCTACCCCCTGACAGTGCGCAAGATGCATCCCTGTCGGATGTGCGGTGGGGGTACGAATCCGCGCTCGTTGCGCGGATAGCAGTGACGATCTACAGATCGCCCAACACGTCTAGCAACCCGGTGGTATCACGGATTGTCTTGCGATTAACGGACACAACCAGCCCACCGTCGGCACGCTCTTTGACCTGACCAAGCGATACGAGGTTATCGATTGCAGCATCCACCTGTTCGTCTGGGAACTCAGTGATCTTGGCCGCAAGCTCCGCCCTCGTCGGATACTCCAACCGCAGGATCGACGACAAAACCCGACGTTCAGTTGGATCCGCATCGAGCAATCCGAGCAGGCCTGCGGACCATGATTCTGCACTCAATGCTCTCACCGTCGTCTCTTCAACCGCGCGAATCGTATGGGAGTTGATTCCCCCCGACTCGCTGAGGTCTCCACAGAAATTACCCGGACCAATCTCAGCTATCCGTCGATCGTGACCTGATTCGCTCGTCGCGAAGATTTCTACACGCCCACTAACCACGTACATAACCCGATCAATACGCGACCCCGACCGCACCAAGATGTCACCTGGACTGAAGTGCTCACTAAACAGTCGCGACTGTAGCCGCTCACGCTGTGATTCGGGGAAGGTCGCAAGGATCCGGCCATCAATAACACTTGGCAGGTGCCGCTGCCAGACTTGGGCGTAGTCCTCACGCGCCATAAGTTCGCCGTGTTTACCTGTCATCAGATCCCTACCGACCATGGCCAGCACATGATCTGCCAAGGATGCGACCTCTTCGTTCATCGTCGACAACACAACAGTTCGCTTCACATCATGTCTCAACGCAGCAATGAGTGGGCCGGCTGCGTCAGCATCGGAAAACAGCGAAATATCCTGAATCACAACCACATCTGTTGCGCTCAGACATGCCATCGCGATCATTAACCGTTGGCGTTCATGAACACTCAGCAATTCAGCGTGGGTACCAAGTGATGCGTCGACACCACCGTGGTTCAATGACGTCAGGTGAGCTAGGCCGACTCGTTCCAAGGTCGCATCGATCTCCGCATCCGATAAGTCGGCGCGAGCTGAGACAAGGTGTTCTCGGACGCTCGCATCCATCAGATAGGGCTCGTCCGCGATCAAGGTGAGACGACGGCGGATGGTTGGGTAGCGCACATCCATCCCATCCAGCAGTACGCAGCCCGCGTCCGGATCTCGGTCGCCGGCAAGAACCTCCGCTAGGGCATCGGGTGAACTACCGCGGTCCCCCGCCAACACAACGAGCCCACCAAGTGGAAGCTCAACGTCACCAACCGCGAGAGGGCTATCCGGTGACAGCGCAACATCTCGCAGAACAAGCGTGCCCGCTACGGACGAGCCAAGCTCCCCGCTAGGTCGATGTACTCGTCGAGGTGAGTTGACGATCTGCTCGATGCGTCGCTTACTTGTGACGGCCAGTCGGAACTCTCGAATCCAAGGCGGTAGAGCTTCCAAGCCACTGACGACAAACTCGATGTAGAGCAGGGCAGGTGCAATTGCGGCGGCACTATCGCTTCCGCCGACTACCGCTATACACACCACGACAAAAAGTGCGAGATAGCCGGTGAAGCGCGCCGCAGTAAGAAGACGATTAATCTGCGTATGTTGGTGATGGGTTGCGATGCGCAAATGCTCGGCACGGGTGAAGAACCGCGACTCCATCCAAGCGCCAAGATTCATGCCCGTCACATTGCGACCCGCCGTGATGGCCTCATCCACCATGGCGCCGACATCAGCTGACGCATCCAAGCGATGCCGGTCGCGCTCGAAAATCACGTTACCGATGGCTCGGTTGACAACCAAGAACAAGAGGACCGCCGCCGTCGTCACTACTCCGACTGGCAATTCGATGTACAGCAGAAGCAGGAGACTCAGGGTGATGCCAACGATGGCTGGCAAACCTTCCACAACGGTTGCATCCATCGCCACTTCAATGCGATCGACATCGGCAGTGTGACGGTCGATGACGCTGGGCCGGCGCAAGAACTTCTGCCGAAGCACCGGTGATTCCAATGTTGACTCGAACACCGATGCGCTGATGTCACGACTTACTTCAGTGACGAAATCGTGGGTTACCCGCCGAGAAAGCATGGCCCCGATGACCGCGATTGCCACGAGACCCGCGATGGAGCCAATTGCTTCAAAGCTCGAAATCTCGGCGTGTACCGCTTCCTGCGAAGACTCGGCGCCATGCTCCCCTGCAGCCAAGATCGCATGAATCCGAAGCGGAATGTAGAGGCCGGCCAGTAGTGCCGTCAGACCCAAAGCCAACGCAAGAATGACCTTGGCTTTAACGGGTTCAAGGAACGGGCGCAAAAAGCCATACAGCTCGCGTACGGCCGAAATGCGGCTCATCTGACCCACAGGAGGATGCTCGACGGTCGGGATGACCCCAGACTCATCCATATCCGTTCGCTCTCCCCTGACAGACCCTGTTCGCTCCATGCGCCCCATCGTAGGTGGTTCGCCACGATTCACAACGCTGAGCCAGCACAACTCGGCCGAACCGTCGGCCGAACCTTGAGCGCAGGTTTAGGTGGCGGCGAGGCTGAAGTAGATCCGATCACGTACAAATAGAGCGAGAAATGTGTGACGCTGTCACCCATTCGATTGTTGATCACCCTAGAGCGGTTGGAGGTGCGCGCAGGTGGCACTACCAGAAATACCTTCGCGCTGGTCCTCGCTAAGCGTTCGACTAGCTCTCCTTATTGCCGGATTACTTGCGCTGAGCGCACTCGTGACAACCGCTTACTCAGCTAGTACCGCTCACCGCGCAGCCTCCGATAACTCCCAACAGGCCATGCAAAAGGCACTGGAATCAACCACCCTGCTGGTTCACCAGTCCAACGATCAAGAACAGACTTTTCGATCGACCGCGCTGTCTGATCGAGCTGCTCAGTTGAAGAACATCGCTCAACCCATCATCGAAACGCTCAATGAACTGAACGCTGAGGTCGAAGCCGGTCAGCTCACCAAGGCGCAGGCTCAGGCAACCGCCGAACGGGTGATCAGATCTGTTCGGTACGGAAACAACGACTACTTCTTTGCATTCGATCCAGCCGGATTAGCTGTCGCCCACGCCAACCCGAAGTTCGATGGTAAGAACCTGATCGACGTGAAAGATGCAGACGGAAACTTCGTCATTCGCCAACTCATCCACTTGGCCCAAACGAAGGGCTCAGGTTACTTGCAATACAAATGGCCTCGGCTCAACGCAACGGCAGCATCACCTGGTCTCAGCGCAATGCCCTCCGGCGGTTTTTCCGCACCCAAACTTTCCTACGTCTATCAATTCGCTCCATGGGACTGGACGATCGGTACGGGGGTCTACCTCGACGACATCGATGCAACCGTTGCCGCGATGCGAGCCAAGGATGCAGAGAGTTTGTCCCAATCGTTTGCGAATCTGAATATCGCCGATCGAGGGCTGATCTTCGTGTTGGACAAAGGTGGCAAGGTTGCCATCGCACCCAGTAACCGAGATCTGACAGCACTCGGCACAACGCAGTGGGGAAAGAAATTCGAAAAAATCGCACTGTCCAACGCACCAACCTCTGACGGACCCATCAATCACATCGACCTCACTACGAACCTGTCGGGTGACCCAGAGTCCTGGCAATTGGACATTGCTTCGATTCCCGATCGCGATTGGACACTCGTAACTGCAATACCGGACGCGGAGATCAATGCTCCAGGTAACGCTTTGGCGCTCAAGCAAGCCATCTTGAGTTTGTTGGTTCTCGCCCTCGGTATCGGAATCGGATTGCTGACCAGCCGACGAATCGTCCGCCCTGTCGAACAACTCACCGCGGCAGCCAGAGACCTCCAAGATCAAAGGTTTGATCCGACGAGTCTGGATGAGGTTGCGGCTCGCACCGATGAGGTCGGAGTTCTGGCACAAACCTTCCAGCGCATGGGTTCAGACTTAGTCGAACGCGAACGCAAGTTGCGTGACCAGGTACGAAAGCTGACCGTCATGATCGATCACGACAAGGTTCAGGAAGAAGCCAGCGCAATCACCGACACTGACTACTTCAAGGATCTAGCGCAGCGCGCCCAAGAAATGCGCACGCGGAATACTGAAGCGAAGATTTAGTCTGCGAGAGTATGGCTGTGACTGAAAACGCTCGTCCCGCCTTGCATCCGAACGCGCAAAAAGTCGCCGCCGCCCTCGATTCGGTAGGCGTGCCGGGCCAAGTTCGTGAATTGAACGATCCCGCGCGTACTGCTGAAGAAGCGGCTGCACTTCTCGATATTGAGGTAGGGGCAGTGTGCAACTCGCTCATTTTCGACGCCGACGGTGCGCCACTGCTCGTGCTCACTTCGGGCGCGCATCGGGCAGATACAACTATCTTGGCATCCCTGGTCAATGCGACTCAGGTCCGAAGGGCCACACCGGATTTCGTTCGAGAGGCCACCGGCCAACCTATTGGCGGGGTCTCCCCCGTCGGCCATCCAGCGCCGATCACAACGATCGTGGATATTGCTCTATCGAACTTCGATGCCGTGTGGGCCGCTGGTGGTCATCCCCACTACGTCTTCCCGACAACGTATGCCGAGTTACTCCGCATCACCGGTGGTACATCGGCCGTCGTTTCAGAGTCGTGACACTCCACGGCTCTGTGTGAGGCGCTCTACCCGGTTAGGGCATCGGAGTTATCGTCACGACGAACATGTTTGCGCGCATGGTCAATCGCATCCGGAGTCGAAGCGAAGACATGTTGCTCCGCGGCTAACTCTTCGTAGACACCGAGCCGAGAGAAGACTGGATCGTGTTCGGGCCGCACCCCCGATAGGAGCACGGTCACTCCTCGTCGTTCGAGGGTCTTGATGGTGTCTGCGAGGACTGCGGCACCTGTCGCATCGAGCGACTTGACCCGTGACAGTCGAAGGATGACGACACGGAAATCACGGACTTCGGCAATTCCGGTCAGGAAGTCGTGTGCCGCCCCGAAAAACAGCGGACCATCGAGCCGATACGCCACCACATGATCTCCGAGCAGCGCTCGTTCCTCATCGCTGTGATCGTCTGACGCCACTGAAAGCTCATCGACCTGAACTGATTGTGCCAACGATCGAAGAGCCAACAATCCCGCCACAAACAGCCCTGCGATAACAGCCGTCACAAGGTCAAACACCACCGTTGCAACAGCGGTAACGATCAAAATCATCGCGTCCGCCCGTGTAGCCCGAGCAATGGACGAGATACGGGATGCATCAACCATCTTGACCACCGTGGCAATCAAGACGCCAGCAAGTGCCGCAAGGGGTATGTACGAAACCCAACGTGCGGCAAACAGAATCACGCCAAGTAAGACGACCGACTGAGTTATCGCGCCGAGCCGAGACCGTGCCCCACTTCGAACATTGACTGCGGTTCGAGCAATGGCCGCCGTTGCCGGGACGCCGCCGAACAACGGCGTCACGAGGTTGGCGATTCCCTGGCCGAACAGTTCACGGTTCGAGTCGTGCCTCTCACCAACCGTCATCGCATCGGCAACAGTGGCAGATAGAAGGCTTTCCAACGCGGCCAAGGCAGCTACTGCAATCGCTGGAATCACCAAGGCGGAAAGATGGCTTACGGCCACTGTAGGAAACTCGGGTCGAGGCAAACCTGTTGGGATCTGACCGATCAGCGGCACGTCGATGTGACCTACGGCCGTCACGACGGTGACGATGGCGACGGCAGCTAGCGATACCGGAATTCCTGGCCGCCAGCGCGCAGCAATTAACATGGCGGCCGCGACGAACCCTGAAATCATCACTGGAGCAATGTGCGGAGCAGCAAACCACTCGTGCACTGCGTTAGCCGCCGTAAACACGACCTTCGTCCCTTCGGCCTTAACACCTAGTGCAGCTGGGACCTGCTGCAGTCCAATGATGATCGCGATGCCGAGCGTGAAGCCTTCAATCACAGGTAGCGGCAGGTAACGCATGTACCGACCGAATCCTGCGATGGCGAGTCCGATCAAAATGAGACCGGCCATCAGCCCAACGACCAAGACACCTTGGGTTCCGACCGCCGCGACGATAGGCAGCAGCACAACCGTCATCGCACCTGTCGGTCCACTCACCTGCACATTGCTGCCACCACATACGGCCGCGAGCAATCCCGCTACGACTGCGGTAATCAATCCGGCTCCAGCGCCAAGCCCAGATGCGACCCCGAAGGCCAGCGCCAGAGGAAGGGCAACCATGGCCACGGTGACGCCCGCAACGATGTCGCGACGGGGATGACGCCGCATCGCAGCAACATCGCGGCGCTGCGGCAGTAACTCCTGGATTCGACGCCACCCCGTTCGCGGAGTTGAACCCACCAACGATGTTGCAGCCGATTCCCCGGCGATCATGACGACGCGAGCCAATCCCCACGCAATTCGGAGCGAAGATCGATTTGGTCACTGACAACATCGGACAGAATCGCTCGCGCCGCCAGAAGTAGATCGCGAATCTCTGGCGCTGAAACGGAGTAGTAAACCTGACCGTCGCGTCGCGTTTGCTGGACTAGGCCGGCCCTGCGCAAGACACCAAGTTGATGTGAAAGGTTACTTGGCTCAATGGGAATCTCGGCCAGTAGTTCGTGGACGGCGTGATCGCGCTGCGAAAGCAGTTCTAAAACTCGGATGCGCGCTGGGTGCCCCAGATTTCGGAAGAACTCCGCCTTCACTTCATATAGCGGCCGCTTCACGGCTGAATCTCCATGAGACTACTTTAACACTTGAACAAGTATTCAAGTTATAGACCTCCGTCTGGGTCCTTTCGTTCACATCGTGGGACCATCTAGTCGTTATGACGAGCCAGATCCGAGCGCCGCGATGACGCACTACGCGGCCCAGAACCGACCGACCGCAGTCGAGCCGATGCCCGCTGTGGTCTGCCTCGATGTGTTCGGGGTGTCTGGAGCCGGGATCGGCGCTGCGGTGAGCCGGATGAGCGTCGATCGCATGCTCGTCCGACGCCAACCCGGCGTGACGTTCGCCAAACTCCTCGGCACAGGATCAGGTAAGACCTTCACGAGTCGGGATGCAGATCCGCGACACTGGGCGATCCTGACCTGTTGGGATCACCCGGGCGGGCCGGAGAGCTTCGCTCATTCACGGGTCTTTCGATCGTGGTCACACTTCTCAGACGAACATGCCCGTTTCGTCATGTTGCCACTGGCATCACGCGGCTCATGGTCGCAACGTGAACCCTTCGGCGATCCGCTCCCGCATCGATGGGACGGGCCGATCGCTGCAATCACTCGGGCCCGCATCAAGACGAGCCAATGGCGCAACTTTTGGGCGTCGGTACCACCTGTCTCAACCGACCTACATCAAGTGGACGGACTCAACGTCGCGATGGGTATCGGCGAGGTTCCAGTTGGCCTTCAAGGCACCTTCAGTACATGGTCCGATGGCCGAGCGCTGTCGAGCTTCGCACATCGACGCAGCCCACATGGTGAGGTGATGCGCATGACTAAAGAGCTCGACTGGTACGCCGAAGAACTTTTTGCACGCTTCGCCCTGGTGAACGCAGCCGGAAACTACCAAGGACTACCAGTGGCACTGCCGTCGGATTCGCAGGTGTACGAATCTATCGATCACCGATAAGGTCGCTGGCACATGAGCATTCGCGTTTACTCCGGTCCGCACGCTGATAGACGACGTGGCGGCGGTTCTGCATTGCAATTCCTCCCGTGGATCCTCGCCGGAGCAACGATCCTGGTTCAAATCGTGTGGCCACTAACGCACGGAACCACCCGCGACGCGTTGACAGTCTTGGCCGTCATCTTGTTCTTCCTCACCAGCGCCAGCCACGCTCTGATCAGTCGCGGGCTGTTCTGGACTCTTGGATGGTTCGCGATCAGTGCCGGAATTGGGTTCCTCACCGAACTCATTGGCGTGCACACCGCTCTCCCGTTTGGCGTTTACAGCTACGGCACACGTCTTGGCCCCGCCCTCTTTGGAGTGCCACTTCTGATCCCGCTGGCATGGGCGATGATGAGTTACCCCGCGCTACTTGTCGGACGACGGCTGGCAAAGGGCAGCATGACCTCGGCAGTGATCGGCGCAGTTGCCTTGGCATCATGGGATGTATTCCTCGACCCCCAGATGGTGGCCGAAGGACATTGGACGTGGGCCGATACCGGGGCGCAACTGCCCGGTATCCCCGGCATTCCGCTGCAGAATTTCGTCGGCTGGTTTCTGGTCTCGTTGCTCATGATGATTGCACTAGATCGCTTACCCCGTCGCAGAAGTGATGGCGGTGCTGGAGACGGAGTCCCCGCTCTGATGTTCCTGTGGACGTACGTCTCGTCCATCCTGCTCAATGGCGTGTTTGAACATCGCGGTGGCGCAGCTGTCTGGGGTGCTGTTCTGATGGGTTCGGTGGCGATTCCTTACGCGTACAGATTATGGATCGGACGCGATTAGGTCAGGTGGCCCGCGCAGCCACCATGACTGGTTCACTGATGGCCGTGGCGGCCACCGCACACAGCGCCTACAACGCACGGGTACTGCGAACCCCATCCCCCCGCAGCGAGGCTGTCACCGAAACGATCAGCGTTCTCATACCTGCGCGCAATGAAGCCGACAACATCGGGGCCTGTGTAGCAGCGGTGTTGAAATCCACCGGGATAACAGACCTCGAGGTCATTGTTCTTAACGATGGGTCGACAGACCGCACAGCTGAGTTAGCGATACAGGCAGCCCATGGAGATCCGCGATTTCAACTGCTAGACGGGCAGGAAGAACTACCTGACGGCTGGCTGGGCAAGGCCTGGGCGTGCAACCGATTAGCTCATGTCGCCCGCGGCTCGGTACTCGTTTTCGTTGACGCCGATGTTGTGGTGGCTGCCGACGGCATCGCCAACAGCGTCGCCCTTATGCGAGAGTGCGACCTCGCCGTCGCGTGCCCGTATCCCATGCAGCAAACCACCGGGCCACTCACCCGCATCGTTCAACCATTACTGCAATGGTCGTGGCTGACTCTGCTGCCACTGCGGCTGGCAGAAACGTCAAAACAACCCTCTCTGACTGCAGGTAACGGTCAATTGCTGATCATCGACGCAGATGAGTATGCGTCGATCGGCGGTCACGAATCCGTGCGAGACACAGTCTTGGAAGACGTGGCTCTCGTTCGCAATATCAAGTCAGCAGGCGGACGTGGTGGCGTGGTCGACGGCACGGACGTGGCCCGATGCCAGATGTACGCCACCTCGGGCGACCTCATCGATGGGTACAGCAAGTCACTGTGGACCGCTTTCGGATCACCAGCGGGCTCTATCGGTGCGGTAGCGATGCTGAACCTCATGTACGTACTACCCCCAGTTGCTGCGCTCACGAGTCGATCTACCGCCACGCGCCTGTGGGGTGCACTTGGGTACGCCGCCGGTGTTACCGGTCGTGCCATTGCCGCCGAACGGACCGGTGGCCGAACCGTCCCTGACGCATTCGCCCATCCGGTGTCGATCATGGCTTTCAGCGCGCTGGTGGGCGAATCCTGGCGCCGCCACCGCAACGGCACCATCAGTTGGCGGGGCCGCGGGCTGCCCTAAAGGGCTTACTGGCCTAGGCTCACCACGTGGCACGAGTCGTGGTTATTGGCGCCGGGATGGGCGGAATGGCTGTTGCCGCACGCCTGTCGGTGAAGAAGCACGACGTCACCATCGTCGAACAATCACACACCTATGGCGGCAAACTCGGCACCGTTGAACGAGATGGCTTCGTGTTCGATACCGGGCCATCCCTGCTGACAATCCCCGCGGTGTATCGCGACCTTTTCAACAAGACTGGTGGGCCGCTGGAGAAATCGGTTGACCTCGTCGATCTCGACCCCGCGTTCGGCTATCACTTCAGTGATGGCACTCAACTCGATATGCCTGGCTTCGGCGTAGGGCGTTGTGCGGCCGCCATGCAGGACGCATTTGGCGGCACAGCCGGTGATGATTGGCGAGCCTTTTCTGCTCGTGCTGCCGACATCTGGCAAATCACTCGTCGGCCAGTTCTTGAATCGCCTCTTTCAGGCATGCGAGACATGCTGCCCTTAGCCAAGGACTTGTCCGCAATCCGGACGGTTGCACCCTTCACCTCGCTACGTTCACTTGAGTCGGATTACTTACGCGACCCGCGCCAACGCACACTCGTCGATCGCTATGCGACGTACACGGGATCCGATCCACGTAAGGCGCCCGCCGCTCTTGCAACCGTGCCATACGTCGAGCAAACGTTCGGCGCCTATCACGTGGCCGGCGGGATCAGAAGACTCGCTGACGCACTCTACGAACGGGTACTCGAACGCGGTGTCTCAGTTCGATTCAACGCAGATGTATCAGCGATTATCGTTGAGAATAAAGGCGTAACCGGCGTTCGACTCACCGACGGAGAGATCCTTCCTGCCGACATCATCGTGTCGAACGTTGATGCTCGACACCTGTATAGCGATCTGATTGACGACCCACGAGCGAAGAGTGCGCTAAGTGCGCTCGACCGGGCGACGCCATCACTGTCAGGATTTGTCCTTCTGATCGCAGCTCGCGGCCGAACCCCCAATATTCGTCATCACAACGTGTGGTTCCCACCGAATTACGACGATGAGTTCGATTCAATTTTTGGTAAGAATCCGCGGCCTGTCCCTGATCCCACGATCTACGCATGTGTTCCCGACGACGACCACATGCGTCCGGACTCCAACCATGAGTCGTGGTTCATCTTGGTCAATGCACCGCGGCACAGCACCACTGCCAAGCCCGGCACGATCGACTGGACGACACCTGGCTTGAGCGACGCTTATCGTGATCAGATCCTCACCGTTCTGGCCGAACGTGGAGTTGATTTACGTGAGCGTGCCCTCTGGACGATCACCCGCACACCAGCTGATCTCGAGCAGGCCACCCGCGCACCAGGGGGTTCGATTTACGGCACATCAAGTAACGGTGCTCGAGCTGCATTCCTGCGACCGTCTAACGTGTCACCGATTCCAGGGCTCTACCTCGTCGGCGGATCAGCACATCCCGGCGGCGGACTGCCTCTGGTAGGAATGTCGGCTGAGATCGTGGCAAACGTAATAGGCCGAGATGGCGAACCGACACCCGGCCGTGCCCTGCACTAGCGATGCAGATCGTCAATCCATGCAACCGTCTCCGGTGATGTTTCAATCTCGATGTCGTCGAGATTGACCACAATCGGCTCCTGGCCAGAGCGCACCAGAACACAGGACAGGGTCTCGTCATCACTGGCGTTGATCTCTTGATGTGGGACGAACGGCGGCACGTGAATGAAATCGCCGGGGCCGGCTTCGGCCACAAATTCAAGCCGTGCACCCCATCGCATGCGTGCTCGCCCCCGAACCACGTAGATCACGCTCTCGACCGGGCCGTGATGATGTGCACCCGTCGCAGCTCCAGCGTGAATATCGACCGTTCCTGCCCAGAGGCTGGCCGCGCCGTGACGCGCTGCAGTGATTGCGGCGGCGCGGTTCATACCCGGTGTTTGGGCAGTGTTGGAGTCCAGGTCAGTGGCACGAACCACGTGCACACCGTGAGTGCGCCAATCCGGATCAACATCGGATTTTGTCCAGTCTTCTGCTGACTCTGTCATTGCACCACCATGCCCCATCAGTGCCGCGGTGGCTACGGCTGGGAATCAACGAAGTCGCTGACGGGCCACAACGAGAAACTGAATGAGTCCGATAACGCACACGATGCCGACGATGGCTGCCGCCGAACTTGCCCATGTTTCGGCCGAACCCACGTAAATTCCGGCCGCGAGAAGGAACGTTGACACCACCGTCACCCGGGTCGGCCGCTCCCCCGTACTGATGATGCCAACGTCATCCATACCGATAGCAAGTGCGCGTGCACGCGTGTACTCAAGTAGGAACATGGCAAACCCCGCCACCACGCACCACAATGCCGGCGCACCTACGATCCACAGCGCCAACAGGTAGAGCACGTCACTGATGCGATCAACGAGCGAGTCCAGAAGAGAACCCCATCGGGACGTCCGTTGCGTCATCACCGCAACGGCGCCATCTAATGAGTCAAAGACGCCCGACAACGCACACACCACCGCTGCGGCGATCAACCAACGGCCACCGAGCTGTGCCAACCACACGACCACGCCTGCAACCAGTACACCGCAGCCCGTTATGACGTCGGGCGGTATACCGGCACCGGCAAGAGGACGAGCCAGGGTGTAGATCAACGTCAGCCAAGGGCCAACAAAGCGCGATCGAGTCGGGTCGTAACCACCGTGAAGTTCAGACCAGCGCTCGAAATACTCCGAGCGAGACGGCACCAGCATCAGACAGCGGGCCCCAGCGCCCACGTAACGGTGACGGTCGAGTTGATCGTGCCCTCACCAGCATCAATGGGAGCGCCCCCTGCGTCGGCCCGAGCCATCATGACCCGTCCCCGCGGGTCTGGCATGGACGCAGCACCTTCAACCACATGACGAACCTCGCCCAGCGCCTGACCGGCAAGCCCGGCAAACTGCTCAGCCTTGGCTCTGGCGTCAGCAAACGCCGATTCGCGTGCGGCATGGTGAAGTGCGGCTGGATCGCGATGCGTGAACTCAATACCGTCCACTCGAGCGCCGTCACCACCTGATTCCACCGCCGACACCAAGAGGGATCCAATGGTGCCTAAGTCGCGTACCTTCACTGCCAATCCAAGCGTGGCTTCATAGGCGACGACGGTGGGCCACGGATCGTGAACCGGTGATAGTGAAACGTTCGTCGTCGCTAGCGCGGACTCTTCTACCCCACCGCGCAGCACAACCTCACGAATAGCGGCCATGGCATAGGTGGCACGAGCTGTGGCATCACCAGGATTTGCCGCACGGGCCACTGCCGCGAGCCGCAAAGTGGCTTGGTCGTAGGTGCCTGTGGCGTAGCCGAAACCGGTAACACTGACTGATCTGCCCATGACTGAATCCTGCCTTACGTACGAGGTCCTTGTCCCGATCATCACGACGCTACCGGCATAGTCCGCCGATCGAGCATCGACTCGGGATCGCCAGTCAGCAGGAATATGCGTTGCGATTGCACTGAAATCACCGCTAAGCCGTAGATTGTCCCCTCGTGGGAACACTTCAGCCGGGCACATCGCCACTCGATGCCGACGAGTTGCGCGTGCGCGTGCAGCGAAAGTTGGACGAATTCCTCGCCCATCAGATGCCGATCCTTGAAGACGTCAGCCCCGACCTGGCCCCACTCACAGATGCCGTGACCGATCTCCTTCGTGGTGGCAAGCGGCTCAGGCCAGCGTTTTGCTACTGGGGATGGCGGGGTGCCGGCGGCGACGATGGCGATGCGGCAGTTGCGGCGGCCACATCTTTGGAACTCCTACAGGCATGTGCGCTCATCCACGATGACGTGATGGACGGCTCCGACACGCGACGGGGTTTACCAGCAGCGCACCGCCGATTCGCGACCCTGCACCGAGGTAACGAATGGCTCGGATCACCGGAAGGCTTCGGCGTAGGCGCGGCAATTCTCCTCGGCGACCTGTGCCTGTCCTGGGCCGACGAACTACTTATGAACTGCGGGCTATCAGCCGAGCAAACACTTCGTGGTAAACCCATTTACGACATCATGCGCACCGAGCTCATGGCGGGCCAGTACCTCGACCTGCTCGAACAGGCCATGGGTGGCGGCTCAGCCGAGCGAGCCATGCGCGTGGTTCGCTTCAAGTCAGCTAAGTACACGATCGAACGGCCACTTCATCTTGGCGCAGCACTTGCCGGCGCTCCGGATGAGATTCACATCGCATACTCCGGATATGGGCTGCCACTAGGTGAAGCCTTCCAACTGCGAGACGACGTGCTCGGGGTGTTTGGAGATCCTGCCCAGACCGGTAAGCCGGCAGGTGATGATCTGCGCGAAGGTAAGCGAACCGTTCTTGTCGCAACTGCCCTTGAGGCGTCATCGCCGACCCAACAGTCACTATTACGGCGCCATCTCGGCGATCCTGCGCTTGATGCCGCCGGTGTCAACGTGTTGCGCGAGGTTATTACTGACACGGGTGCGCTAGCACATGTCGAAGCACTTATTGACGCACTGCTCGACCAAGCGCTGCACTCACTTGACCGAGTGGAGTTGGCCGAACCGGCCCGCGACATCCTCACCGGACTGGCCCACGCGGCCACCTCACGTTCGATATAGATCACAACGCCCAACTTCGACGGGCCGAGGTGAGCGTTGATGCCTAGGCTGAGGGCATGGGTTTTCTAGGTCGTTCACCTCGTACCGTTCAGGGCCGCACCGACAACGTCGTGATCGTAGGTGCCGGACTCGCGGGCCTGTCATGCGCACTTCGGCTGGCAGGGGCCGGTCGACAGGTGACGATTCTGGAACGTGAGTCTGTACCGGGCGGGCGGGCTGGCCTGATCGACGATGCTGGTTACCGCTTCGATACCGGGCCTACCGTCCTGACGATGCCTGATCTCATTCACGATGCATTTAATTCCGTCGGTGAAGATATGAATGACTGGCTCGATCTGATGCCTGTCGAACCGCTCTACCGAGCCTTCTATCCCGATGGATCACAACTTGACGTCCACTCGAACGTCGATGCGATGGCCGAAGAGATTTCGCAGGTGATCTCACCGGCAGAGGCCGCCGGATACCGACGCTACGTTGATTTCGTATCGAAGCTGTATCGCTATGAAATGCGCGATTTCATCGACACGAACATCGATACGCCGCTGGACCTTCTGACCGAAAACCTAGCGAAACTCGTTGCCATTGGTGGGTTCCGCAAACTCGCACCGAAGGTTCGCCAGTACCTTAACGACCCTCGAACCGAGCGGCTCTTCAGCTTCCAAGCGATGTACGCGGGCCTGTCCCCACAAGATGCCTTGGCGATTTACGCGATCATCGCCTACATGGATTCTGTGGCAGGGGTGTACTTCCCCAAGGGCGGCATGCACGCCCTTCCCAAGGCGATGGCCGCTGCAGCCGAGAAGCATGGCGTTCAGATCCACTACAACTCAGAAGTCACTGACGTCGAGCTCAATGGGCGACGGGCAGTCGCGGTTCGCACAGCAAACGGCGAGCGCTACGAGGCCGATGCCGTGGTCCTCAACCCTGATCTCCCCGTCGCGTACAGGCAACTTCTCGGTCGCGAACCGTGGAATGTTCGTCGGCTCACGTACTCGCCTTCGTGTTTTCTACTCCTGGCCGGTTCGTCCGCGACCTACTCCAAGACCGCACACCACAACATCCACTTCGGTAGATCATGGGACGGAGTGTTCCGCGAACTGATCGACGATAAACGGCTGATGAGCGACCCCAGCATTCTGGTGACGAATCCGACGTATTCAGATCCAGAGCTAGCTCCAGACGGCAAGCAGATCTACTACGTACTTTTCCCAACACCAAATCTCGATGCGGATATCGACTGGAGGGTTACCGGCCCCCGATACCGGGATGAGGTCGTGAAGACCCTCGAGGCGCGCGGGTACATCGGATTCGGCGATGCCATCGAGGTGGAACACATCACCACACCCCTGGACTGGGCGGCCCGCGGGATGGAACGCGGTGCCCCGTTCGCATCTGCTCACTCGTTCATTCAGACCGGGCCATTCCGGCCGGCAAACCTATTCGGCGACAACATCGTCTTCACCGGCTCCGGTACCCAACCGGGAGTCGGAGTGCCGATGGTTTTGGTTTCAGGTCGTCTAGCCGCCGAACGTATTACTGGCGTCGACCGAACGTACGCACCCACCTACCTCCACTGATCGAATGTGGGTTACCTAGACGTGAATCACCGGTTGATCATGGCGTTTTCGGCGTGATCAGAGTCCGAACACTTGTATCCTTTCCACGTGGCTTCCGTTGATCCTGTCGGAGGCGAGTACGACGATTCGGATTCCCACCTAGCGTTCACCATTCGGTACGCAGTCCCTGGCTTGATCGCAACGAGTGTGCTTGCACTCGGCGCACTCGGGGTGGGTTGGCTCCCGATCTACGGACTCGTCGACGTTCCGTTCGTGCACACTCTGCGCACGACGGATATCGGCATGTTTCTGTCACGTGTCTCAGTAATTCTGGGCGGTGCGCTCCTGCTGCAGGCCTGGCTGGTGGCCGGGGCCGACGTGATGTCCGGTCACATTCGGGACGTACGTCGCCTTTGGACCGTCTTGGCAATCTGGATAGCCCCGCTGGTACTGGCACCACCGCTGTTTAGTCGCGATGTCTACTCCTATTACGCCCAGGGCAAGCTCGTTCTGAAGGGGGTTGATCCGTACACCAACGGTGTCGACTCAATCCCCGGTTGGTTTCGAGATGGCGTCGATCCCATGTGGAGCCAAGTTCCCACGCCGTACGGTCCGGCATTCTTAGGAATCTCCCGGGCCATCGCACAAGTGATTGCCGATCCGTTCGTCGCGGCTATCGCCTTTCGCTTGGTGGCCATTGCCGGTGTCGCACTGCTGGCCTACTACGTGCCTCGACTCGCTTTCTTACATGGCATCGATGCGCCCAAGGCTTTGTGGCTAGGGGTCATGAACCCGCTCATCCTGATGAACTTTGTAGCTAGTTCGCATAACGATGCATTAATGATGGGGCTGATTGCAGCCGGACTCTGTCTGGCGATGGAAGGCTCCATGATCTACGGCATCGTCCTTGTGACAGCCGGTGCCATGGTGAAGCCCATTGGTTTGCTGGCACTACCGTTCGTGGGATTGATCTGGGCCGGAGCGCGCAGTAGTCGCAAAGAACGTTTCACCTCATGGGCCAAAACGTTTGGCGTGGCAGGCTTCACGTTCGTCGCGACCTCAGCCATCGTTGGAGTCAATTTCGGTTGGGTACATGCCCTGACGACACCAGGCAGTGTGCGCACCTGGCTTTCGCCGTCGACTGCACTCGGCATGGCATCGGCAAATGTGCTCAATTGGTTTGGCCTGGGCGATCACGTCGAGCTCACGGTGTCTGTCTTTCGCATCCTGTTCGAAATTGCCGCGATCGTGATCATCGCCCGGCTCATCTTCAAGCCGGATGGCAGAACGGCACTGCGCGGTCTGATTCTGGCATTTGCCGCTGTTGTTGCACTCGGTCCGGTCATTCAGCCGTGGTACCTGCTGTGGGCACTCCCACTGGCCGCGGCGGCCGGGCTCAGCGCCAAGGAATTGCGCACGGTTCTGGTCTTGATCGCAGGTTTTACCCTCTACGGACTCTGTGGCTCCAGTGCAACCTCTGACAGCTTGGTTGAACTTTCCGATGGTCTTGCCGCACTTGCCGCGTTCGGTGCAGTCCTACTAGCCGTCTCTGTCTCACCCCGGGAACGCGCCCTCTTCTTCGGTGAACCCGCCTCACACGGTTTGATGCCAGAGGATCGACCATCCATAGCGCGTCACGACCAACTGATCATCGGCGGCCCGCTGGCTCAGTGAGCCAGCGGCAAACTCGCATTGTTTAGAGCTCGGGTACTTCGAGTTCGGAGTTGGGGCCGGGCCCAACCAACACAATCCCGCCCTTCACCCCATCTTCCCGCCAGGCATGTGCCGCGGACATGAAGACGTCGAGTGCGACGGCGAAGTCAGCCGGTTCGGCTTCGGCAAATTCCGCCCACTCCGACCACAGGACGACCACTCCCTCGGTGTCTAGGTCGAGCTCACCGAGACATTCTTCAAGGGCATCCCAGTTCATCCCAAACCATTCGGGCAGACCAAACGACACGGCGCATTGCTCGAGAAACGCATCCTTGTCGGCGACCTCCGTGCCATCCAGAGGGATACAGCGCCAGCCAAGAGCGTCTGCCAACTGTTCTAACTCGTCGACCGTCGCAGCACTTCGGCGGATCCCGCTCAACTTTCGAAGCGCGGAGTTCTGCTTCTTTGCGCTCATGAGCCTGGCCCTCCTTGAATGACTTCCTGGAAACTCGCATAGTGATCTGAGGTGTAATACCGCTCACCATTGCGACCGCTGATGATGCGGCGGGCCCCACGGTCAGGTGATCCTGGAGTTATCACCGTGTACTCCTGATACCAGCCGTAATCATGCTTGGGCAGTCGACGCTCACGATTGGTGAACACCACCCCATCTTTGCGATATGGGAACGGACCGTTTGATGCAATCAGTACGAGGGTTTTGCGACCCTCCGCCGGAAGCTGAGCGATCGTGATTGTCGGCAAGTTGGACGATGGTAGCGACGGCGCCAGCGTTGGCCCGGTCTTTGACGGGCTGGGAGCCGGCGTACTCGGCGCCATGCTCGTCGGATCCACACTGGGCGATGGCTCGATTGTTGGCGTTGCTGAAGCCGCCACCTGACTCGACGTTGGGAAAACCGATGCTGGAATGCTCGCAGCGTCCGTTGCACCTCGGCCGCAGCCAGCCAGAGCCAGCGCTACGGCCATGACGATGGCCGCGATAGTCGCACCCTCGAACCCGAATCGGCGCACCTTATGACCGCCTGCGTGATCAACCACGAACGTATCGTCGCACGGCGGCGGCGCAACCTCCCGCCGTCAATGCAAAGATTTACCCATGAGCGCACATGAATTGGATTTAGCCGGGGTTACAGACCCGGCTATGCGTGCATCATACGAGCGGTGCCGGCAACTCAATGCCGATCATGGGAAGACGTACTATCTGGCCACTCTGCTGCTCCCAGCCGCGAAACGCCCCTATGTTCATGCCCTCTACGGATTTGCTCGCTACGCAGATGAAATCGTCGACGATCTCGCCTCCACGCTCACCGACGAGCAAAAGGCACAGTGGCTGGATTCGTGGGCTGACAAGTTCTTCGCCGATCTCAAGCTCGGACGCAGCGATGATCCGGTATGCATGGCCGTTGTTGACACGGTGTTGCGATGGAACATTCCGATCAGCTACTTCGAAGCATTCATCCACTCGATGAAGATGGACCTCACGGTCACGCAGTATCAAACCTACGATGATCTCTACGAATACGTGTACGGATCGGCTGCCGTCATCGGGTTGCAGATGGTGCCCATCCTCGAGCCCACAGATCACGAGGCTTTCGAACGGGCCAAGGATCTCGGAGTCGCTTTCCAACTGGCGAACTTCGTACGCGATGTCGGCGAAGATCTCGACCGCGGCCGGGTTTATCTTCCGTTGGACGACCTGTCGAAGTTCAACGTCACTCGTGCCGATCTCGAAAAGAGAGTCCTCACACCAGATATTCGGGCCGCACTCGAGTTTCAAATAGCGCGAGTGCGCCAAGTTGAAGAGCAATCACGGCCCGGGATCGCGATGCTGCATCCGTCATCGCAACCATGTGTCGAGGCGGCGAGAATCCTCTACTGCGGGATCGTGGACGCCGTGGAAGATATTAATTATCAGGTGTTTACCAAACGAGCGAGTGTCTCCCAACCACGGCGGATGGCCGTGGCACTACCCGCGTTAGGAAAGGCGATCATCGCGCGCAAGCGCTACGGCGCCGGCCATGCGCACGGACTATTTCCCACTGGTTCCTGATCGAGGATCATCCGCTGAACCCGAATAGGTGATTCGAGGGGGTCCCGAGTACGGGGTCCGCTGAACACCTCTGCGCCCCCAGAAAACCCACAGCGATAACGCTAAGACGACCAGGGCAAATCCGAACAGTAAGTCTTCCACCGGCGCGTAGGCGATCCGTCCATCCCCCATGAACGGCGGCGGCGAGGACGTAGGCGTCGATGAGCCAATGATGGCGTCTGCGTCATAACGCACAATGCGAAGCCCAGTCAGAACGCCGTTCGTCACCAGTTGGAAGAACACGATGATCGCGTAGGCGACCCAGAACGCCTTGCGACGCAAAAGTGCCGTGCGCAAAACAACGAGATCCACCAGCCCGGCAACGCCAACGCCGAGGACGGCCATGAGTGTGTACGTCACTGCTCCCCCACCCGCCGACCATCGACGATCTCGCCGACCGGTTCGTCACCAATCGGCCAACGCTTGACAGCGCGCACCGCTTCGAGAGTGAGGATGGCCGCGATCGGTACCACGATGAAGAACAGCACCTCGTCCAGCGGCAGACCACCAGGGAACAGCACACCCGTGACATGGGCCCAGTCGAACGTCCAGTGGTTGCGCGCAATCGCGTAGAGGTCCCACGCACTGAATACCAGGACGACCGGGACTAGGCTCAGTAATAGCCGGCGCCATTTTGAAAAGACCCTGGTCCGTAGTGCAAGCTCCAACCAGCCGGATCCCATCAGGATGAACCCAAGCACTGCCACATACGCCAGGTGACTCACAACCAGGCACCTGCGCACATGATGGATAACCGGAAAGGTCGGGGCACACACCCATCCTGCCGTGCGAGCGCGCTGGCCGCAGCCGCGGCTCGCAGGCCAGTCCCCTGGGGTGTCGAGCCAGCCAGATCACCGTCACATCACAATCGGACAAATCGGCGCGCCAGACCGGTCATTGCGCGTGGCGTACGTAGACTCAATGATTGTGGAGTCGTCTGCCAGAACCAAGATCGCTGACCCGCTCGTCGGGCGGGTTCTCGACGGCCGCTACCGGATCGAAGACCGCATCGCTCGCGGTGGAATGGCAACGGTCTACTCGGCCACCGATCTGCGCCTCGACCGCTTCGTGGCAATCAAGGTCATGCACGCCTCGCTCGCCGAGGACAGTGCGTTCGTCTCACGATTCGTGCGCGAAGCAAAGTCAGCCGCTCGGCTGAGCGATCCACATGTCGTGGCTGTTTACGATCAGGGTGAAGATAACGGCCTGATCTACCTGGTCATGGAGTACGTACCAGGGCGCACCGTACGCGATGTCTTGCGCGAATTTGGCCGGCTAAGCCCTGAGCAAGCTCTCACCATCTTAGACCCCGTTCTTCAAGCCCTCGACGCGGCACATGCGGCGGGCTTCGTTCATCGCGATGTAAAGCCCGAGAATGTTCTGCTCACTGACGATGGCAGAGTGAAAGTGGCTGATTTCGGGCTTGCTCGCGCGATCAGCGCTGGGAACGCAACGGCCGCGACTCAGGGTTTGCTCATCGGAACGGTGGCCTACTTGTCCCCAGAGCAGGTTCAGCGCGGGATCGCTGATGCCCGCAGCGATGTTTATGGTGCAGGAATCCTGCTCTACGAAATGATCACTGGCGCAGTTCCATTCGCCGGCGAAACACCCCTGGCAGTTGCCTATCAGCACGTCAATGCTGTTGTGCCGATGCCATCAAGCGTGCGGCCCGGCATCCCCAGCGAGGTTGACGCGCTCGTTGCACGCGCCACCGAACGCGATCCGGATCGTCGCTACTCAAGTGCGGGCAACTTTTTGGCGGATCTGCGACGTATTCGCGCCGAACTTCCAGCACCTCGGCCATTCGGGGTAGGCGATGCAAACGCGTCAACCTTGATTGTTCCGTTGGCTGGGATGCAGACCGGTCCGGTCCTGCACAACTCACTCGACGCTCCACCAACGTTCGTCGCAGCACCTCGCAAAAAGCGTAGGGGCCTGATCACATTCGTGATCTTCCTCCTGATTGCTGCCATGGTGGCTGGCGCAGCGTGGTTCCTGGGTATCGGCAAGAAGGTTGCCGTGCCCTCGGTCGATGGTTTGACGGTGGCCGCTGCGCAAGCCAAACTCAAGCCCCTCAATCTCAGCCTGTCCATCGGCGGTCAGCAATTCAGCGAGACGATTCCCAATGGTCACATCATCTCAACGAATCCCGAGGCCGGTGTAGATGTGCGCGATGGGTCGTCGATCGCGGCCATCGTGTCCAAAGGCCTTGAACGGTATGCGATTCCTCAGGTGGCGGGAATGTCCGTCGCAGACGCAACCGCAGCCATCACAGACAGTTCACTCACGGTCGGCGGCCAGAGCACTGCCTATGACGAAAAGATCGTCAAGGGAAAGGTCATCGGCACCAACCCACCAGCCAACGAAAAACTTAAGCGCGATCAGCAGGTAACGCTCATCGTGTCTAAGGGGCCTGCTCCGGTACCGGTACCCAACCTCGTTGGCCGATCACTTTCTAGCGCCGAGAAGGTTCTCACCACCGCCGGTCTCGAATACTCCGTTTCTCGCGCTTACAGCAAGAGCGTTCCCACCGGCCACGTCATCTCAACTGATCCCAAGGCAGGTCAGAAGGTCAATAAGGGTGCGTCGGTTTCGCTGGTCGTCAGCAAGGGCCCACCGTTGATCACGGTGCCAGATCTGTATAAGACCGCCGAGGCAGATGCACGGTCAACACTTCAGGGCCTGGGCTTCAAGGTAAAGGTCACCTATCCGCTTGGAATTGCTCCGTTCGGTCGCGTGGTGCGTCAATCCGAGCCGGTGGGTACCGAATTGCCATGGGGATCGACGATCAGCATCGACGTCGTCTAACATCGTGGGTATGCGTCCGAACTATTTTTATGGCTACCAACCCGGGGTTTCCGGGTGGGCGGTCTAGTCGTACGCGCCCACTCCACAAGCCCCGTGCCAATGGCCGGGGCTTTTTGCTTGCGGCACGGCGGCAATCCTTCCCACTGAAAGAAGATCAACCATGGTTATCGTCCTTAGTCCTACTGCTACCGAAGCCACGATCAATGACGTGGTTACCCGCGTGGCCGACGTAGGTGGCCAGGCGTTCGTGAGTCGCGGCGAACGCCGCACCATCATCGGCTTGGTAGGCGACCTCGACCTTTTTGAAGACCTGAACCTGCTTGCCCTCGACGGAGTACAACGCGTTGTCCGGATTTCCACTCCGTTCAAGTTGGTTTCCCGCGATCACCATCCGGAGAAGTCCACCGTCATGGTGGGTGAGCGCAGAGTGCCGATAGGCCCGGGGATGTTCACTCTCATCGCCGGCCCATGTGCGGTGGAGACACCCGAGCAAACATTGGCCGCAGCCCAGATGGCTAAGGCGGCCGGCGCGAGCTTGTTGCGTGGAGGCGCCTACAAGCCCCGCTCGTCCCCGTACGCCTTCCAAGGGCTCGGTGAGGACGGACTGCGCATCCTTGCTGACGTCCGTGCCGAAACCGGATTGCCTATCGTCACCGAGGTTGTTGATGTCGCCGATGTCGAGGTGGTTGCGTCGTACGCAGACATGCTGCAGGTGGGTACGCGCAATGCCCAGAACTTCGCCCTGCTCCAGGCCGTCGGTGCAGCCGGTAAGCCGGTCATGCTCAAGCGCGGTATGAGTTCAACCATCGAAGAGTGGCTCATGGCCGCGGAATACATTGCTCAGCGTGGCAATCTCGAGATCGTCCTGTGTGAGCGCGGTATTCGCACCTTCGAGAAGGCCACCCGCAACACGCTGGACATCTCAGCCGTGCCCGTCGTTCATGCACTCTCGCATCTTCCGATCGTGATTGATCCATCACACTCGGGCGGCCGACGCGATCTGGTCGTGCCGCTTTCCCGCGCCGCCGTTGCGATCGGGGCTGACGCGATCATCGTCGATGTTCACCCAGATCCGGCATCTGCACTGTGCGATGGTCCGCAAGCACTGATTGCCGACGACCTCGCCGAGCTCACAGCGGCCATCCACGCGTTGGCACCCATCGCCGGACGAACGATGACTCCGGCACCGGCGTAGCGCTTAGGCGGCACCCCGAGAGCGAATAAGACTCGTCACGACCTCGATGGCCCGGTCGATATCGGTGTCTTCGAGGTCGAGGTGTGTGACGAGCCGAACGAACGTTGGCCCGAGAGCAGAGATCAGCAGACCCTGTTCCCGAGCAGCAGTTGCAAGCTCGGCAGCTTTCCATCCGGTGCCCGCTAACTCGAGTACCACCATGTTCGTCTGGACCGATTCGAGATTGACGATTCCATCCCCAACCGCGGCAATGGCTTCGCCAAGCCGAGTTGCTCGTGCATGATCCTCGGAAAGTCGATCGATGTTGTGATCCAAGGCGTATAGCCCTGCGGCGGCCAGCACTCCGGCTTGTCGCATACCGCCGCCGTAACGCTTGCGCCACACCCGTGCTCCGGCGATGCGCTCGGCAGTCGACACCAGCACTGAACCAACAGGTGCACCCAGTCCTTTACTCAAGCAGACGGAGATCGTGTCGGCTGTCGTGCCGTACTCGCCAAGCGACACCCCGGTAGCCACATGGGCGTTCCACAGTCGAGCACCGTCTAGGTGAACGGCTAGTCCAGCAGAGCTGGCGAATTCGCGGACCGCATGCATCCGGTCGATGGGTTGAATCGTCCCGCCGCCAAAGTTGTGTGTGTTCTCAATGGCGATTGCCGTCGTCGATACCAGGTGTGGGCCGCCATCCGGACGGACGAACGCCTTAATCTGGTCGACGTCGATAACCCCACGTGGGGTCTCCCACGTGCGCGTGGTGATTCCGCTAAAGACCGCAGCCGCACCGAGTTCGGCTCGGACGATATGGGCTTGAGAGTCACACACGATCTCTTCACCCGGCTTAACCAGCATGCGCAGGCCCAATTGATTGGCCATCGAGCCTGTCGGAGTGAATAGGCCGGCCTCGTGACCAAACATCTCGGCCACCCGTCGCTCAATCTCATTGAGCATCGGGTCCTCGCCGTAGACGTCATCACCCACCTGCGAGTTGGCAATGGCATCGCGCATCTGGGCAGATGGGCGGGTAACGGTGTCGCTGCGTAGATCAACAAGATGAGTCACGTGCACAGCCTAGGCCCATCTGCCCGCCCCAGCATCGGGTGTGCCACTACGTCGCAATCGCCACACCTTCATGAATCAACAGCGCTCGCTTAACCGGTAACCCATAGGCGTAGCCACCGAGTGATCCGTCCGTTCGAAGGATCCGATGACATGGTACGAAGGGTGCAACCTTGTTCGTCGCACAGGCTTGCCCGGCAGCTCTCACCGCGGCGGGACTTCCTGCCCGAGCAGCTAATCCGGCGTAACTATCTGTCTGCCCCGCCGGAATACCCCGCAGCTCATCACGAGCTCGCCCGATAAACGGTCCACCGGATTGGCGAACAGGAACAGCGTTCAGTGCGTCTAACGCACCACCCGCATAGGCCCGGCACGCGTCGAGAACTGGTGACATCACCGGTGATGTGGTGACCACATCATGGCCACGGGCCGTCACATCGTCGGCGAGCAAGGCCAAGATCTGATCCCTGGATGCGAAGCCAGAGGCGATTACCGCCCCGTCTTCTGGGTCAACCACGATGCATAGTTCTCCGCCAGGGATCACGATCGAAGCGATTTCAAGCCGGGGTTGGGACGTGGTCGATGCGATCGTCATCGTTGCTCCTTCGGAAGACTCCAGATGTGATGGGCTGCATAGGCTCGCCAGGGACTCCACACACGCGAGTAGTTTGCCAAGGCGCGCGCATTGTCTGGTAGGCCAAGTCTTTTGGCGTTTTGTTTCAGAATCAGATCAGTTTCGGGGAATGCGTCGGGATCACCCAATCCCCGCATCCGAACATAGTCCACGGTCCACGGGCCCAGGCCCGGCATCGCAAGCAGCGAGGAACGAACAGCGGCCGTATCGGGGTCTCGCAGATCTATGTTTCGAGAAGCGATGGCCTCTGCGACGCCGGCAATCGTGCGCGCCCTCGCCCCCGGCATCCCGAGTTGGGCGATGCGATCAGCCCCTAACTCAGCAACAGCATCCGCACATGGGAAAGCTGCAAGTCCAGTTTCATCTTGGGGACGTGTTGCTGCCACCAACCGACCCAACACAGTGGTTGCTCCACTCACCGATACCTGCTGCCCCACAATCGCACGGATCAACGTTTCCCAAGGATCGACTGTCGTGGGCACGCGCATACCGGGTCGAGATTCAACAAGCGGACGAAGTACGACATCGCGGCTAAGAACGTCATTGATCGACTCCGGGTCGGCATTGAGATCAAGCCATTGCTGCACCTTATGTACGAGTTGAGCGCTATCGCGTACATCGCCATCACTGCGCACCACTACGTGTTCGTCGAGCACTGAAACCTCGACAGCTGCAGGGCGCGAAGGTAGAGCAATGATCCGTCGATGGCTCCACCCCGTCGACGTGCGCGTGTGCACTTCTAATCCGGAAATCGCCCGCGCAGCAAGGAACTCCCCAACGTGGTCCACGTCATAGGGCGGTCGCACACGAAGTCTAAGTATGAGAATGGGATCGGCTGCATCAAGTGCAGGGGCCGTTGGTCTGCGCAGAGTAGATGGCGGGCTACCAAACTCGCGTTTCATCACATCGTTGAACTGTCGAATACTTGAAAAGCCAGCAGCAAACGCAACATCGGACACAGGTAGATCCGTTTGTTCAAGCAACATTCGCGCCGTCTGTGCGCGGCGGCTTTGGGCAAGTTGGAGCGGCCCGGCACCGACCTCGGCCACAAGGGTGCGATGAATATGACGCTCACTGACATGCAGTGTTGCCGCCAGGCCAGCCACCCCGGCGTCATCGACGACCCCATCGGCAATCAGACGTAGCGCCTGAGCGGTCAGATCGTGCCGATGATCCCAATGCCGCGATCCAGGGGCTGAATCTGGTCGACATCGTTTACAGGCACGAAAGCCAGCGCTAACCGCCGCCGCAGGTACGGCGAAGAAGCGCACATTGGCGCGCAGTGGGGTTTGCGCAGGACACACGGGTCGGCAATAAATCCCAGTGGACGTGACACCGAACCACAGCCGCCCGTCGAAACGTCGATCACGGCTCACAATGGCGTCGTACGCGGCGCCTGCGTCGAGACCGCTTGCAGCGGCCACGTCCGAGTCAACTGGGGTCATGACGATGAGTCTGCCCGATGGCGACATCGGCGCACTAGCGGAAATCGGACGTTCGGCCGTTGGCAGCAGAACTAACGTAGACCCGAACGCGGCCGATCAAGTAGGTAATCAGCAACGTCGAAAGCAAGTTCGAGCGATTGCGCACGATTCAATCGCGGATCGCAGGCAGTCTCGTAGCGATCGCCCACTTGGTCCTCGGTCACGCCGAGGGTCCCGCCGACGCATTCGGTGACATCGTCACCGGTGAGTTCAACGTGAATACCTCCGGGAACCGTCCCAAGGGCCTTGTGAACTTGGAAGAAGCCAAGTACCTCGTCCGCCACATCGTCGTATGAGCGCGTCTTGTGACCGGTGCTGCCCTCACGAGTGTTGCCATGCATGGGATCGCAGATCCACAGCACGCGATGTCCACTTGCTTCGACCTTTTCCACGATGGGCGCAAGAGCTTCACGCACAACACCAGCGCCCATGCGAGAGATGAACGTTAGCCGACCATCAATGCGATTCGGGTTCAGCAGTTCGGCCATCTCAACGGCCGCCTCGGGCGAGGTCGTGGGACCTAACTTCACTCCGATGGGGTTGTGAATACGAGCGGCAAAGTCGACGTGAGCACCGTCAAGCTGACGAGTCCGCTCCCCCACCCAGATGAAATGTCCGCTGACGTCGTACGGATTACCCGTTCGAGAGTCAATGCGCGTCATGGCTTTTTCGTAATCCAGCACCAGGGCTTCATGGCCCGAGTAGAACTCAACCCGCTTGAATTCGTCGGGATCAGCACCACAGGCGGCCATGAACGCAAGCGCTCGATCGATTTCACCCGCGACCTGCTCGTAACGATTTCCCGCCGGTGTTTCTGCGACGAAATCCTGATTCCACGAGTGAACTTCACGCAGATCCGCATACCCACCCTGCGTGAACGCGCGCACAAGATTCAGGGTTGAACTGGCCGTTTGGTAACTGCGCAGCAATCGAGTCGGATCAGGAATACGGCCCTGGGCATCGAACTCAAGAGTGTTAACCCCATCGCCAAAATACGAGGGAAGTTCAACTCCGTCGCGTAACTCAACAGGCTTACTGCGCGGCTTGAAATACTGGCCGGCCATCCGGCCGACCTTGACGACCGGCAAGCTCGCACCATACGTCAACACGATCGCCATCTGCAGAACTGTCTTTAACTTCGCGCGAATGGCGTCAGCGGTCGCCCCATCGAATGTTTCTGCACAGTCGCCGCCCATCAGGACGAATGCCTCACCGCGACTTGCGGCCGCTAGGCGGTTCTGCAACTGATCACACTCACCTGCGAACACCAATGGCGGCAGCGTGCGTAATTGAGTGAGCACACCCTCAAGGGCGGTCTGATCTGGCCATTGCGGCTGCTGGGCCGCGGGGAGGTCGGGCCACGTGAGGATATCCACCATGCTCCAAGGGTAGGGCGCGCGCATTAACCGCACGAATCGGGCTTAGTCCATTGGCGTCGCGGTGACATGCTGGTCACCCGCGCATTGTGGTTAACCGAAGAAGGTGCGCACTTCCTCATAGCGCGACATCGGCACCGTCTTGAGAATTCCCGTGCCCTCGGCCAGCGGCACCCGAACGATGTCCGTACCACGCAAGGCCACCATCACACCGAATTCACGGTCGTGAATAGCGTCGATAGCTTGCAGGCCAAATCGAGTGGCTAGGACGCGGTCAAATGCGGTGGGGGTTCCACCACGCTGAATGTGTCCAAGAACTGATGTGCGGGCTTCCTTACCGGTGCGCGCTTCGATTGCAGAGGCGAGCCAATCGCCGATCCCGGACAACTTCACATGTCCGAACGCATCCAACGTGGTGTCCTTGGTGATCAGGTCACCGTCCTTGGGCAGCGCACCTTCAGCCACAACAATGATCGGCGCGTAATGCGACTCAAATCGCGATGTAACCCACGAGATTACTTCGTCCAAATCGAACGGGACCTCGGGGATCAAGATCGCGTTGGCACCACCGGAAATCCCTGCATGTAGGGCGATCCATCCGGCGTGACGTCCCATGACTTCAACAACGAGTGCACGGTGATGCGATTCGGCCGTTGTGTGGAGGCGATCGATTGCTTCCGACGCGATGTTTACGGCCGTATCAAAACCGAAGGTGTAGTCGGTAGCCGATAGATCGTTATCGATCGTCTTGGGCACACCGACAACCGGAACATCAAGGTCATGCAGCTTGGTCGCGACACCCAACGTGTCTTCACCACCGATCGCGATGAGCGCATCCACGCCGAGCGAGGCCAGATTCGCCTTGATCTGATCGACCCCACCGTCAACCTTGATCGGGTTTGTACGGCTCGATCCAAGGATCGTGCCACCCCGAGGCAGAATTCCGCGAACCTCATCGATGCCAAGTGGTGACGTGAGTCCTTCGAGCGGACCCTTCCAACCGTCACGGAAGCCGATGAACTCGTAGCCGTATTCACTGACGCCCTTGCGGACAACAGCACGGATGACAGCATTCAGACCTGGGCAATCGCCGCCGCCGGTCAAGACTCCTACGCGCATGACACTCCAATGCGAGGGGTAACAGTTGGCATGACCCCGTTGTCATTTACCTCTATCAAACCGTACGGATCTGATAGCGCTTACATGACCCCCTATTCGGTCACTTCACCCACACGACATGACAGTCCTGCCTGTGGCTCCCGGACGCAGGACCCGCCGCGAAACTGCTGCGTCAGGACTCCCATGACGCTAACGTCATCAACTATGACGTTCTCCATCGTTGCCCGGTCCGAAGATGGCTCGAAACTGGGTGTGGCGGTGGCATCTAAGTTCCTGGCAGTGGGTGCGGCTGTCCCCGCCGCCGAGGTTGCGGCCGGAGCGATTGCCACCCAAGCACTCGCGAACTTGGCCTATCGACCAGATGGCCTGGCCCTACTTCGCGACGGTCTCGATGCGCAGGCCACTGTCGACAATCTCACCGGCAACGATCCGGGACGTGACGATCGCCAACTGGGCATCGTCGACAGTCACGGCGGCTCGAGCACCTTTACCGGTATCGACTGCGTTCCGTGGGCTGGTGGAACGGCAGGTACGACGCAAGGCGGGTCGGCTTACGCCGTACAGGGCAATATTCTCGCTGGACCGCAGGTTGTCGACGCCGTGGTGAGCGCATGGTGCGCGGGTGATCCGACCAGAGATTTCCACCACCGCCTCGTCGATGCGCTGCTTGCCGGCGACCTGGCCGGTGGCGACGCTCGTGGCCGGCAGAGTGCTGCGGTTTTCGTCGTCACACCTGGCGGTGGTTACGGCGGCACCAACGACGTGCTCGTGGACCTACGGGTTGATGATCATGCTGACCCGATCCCAGAGCTCGTGCGGCTCATCGGGATCCGCGACATGCTGTTCGGTGATGTCGATCTCGACGCATGTGTGCCACTGACGGGGCCGATCGCTGACGAGGTACGAGATCGATTGGCCATCCTCGGCCGTTCCGAGGATGACGTCGAACGGGCCCTGATCATTTGGGCCGACATCGAGAACCTTGAAGAGCGGATGGTGCCGGGCCAGATCGATCCGATCGTGCTCGGCCATCTGCGCGCCCTCACAGGTGGAACAGCGTGACGATCCTGGCGGTTGACGCTGGCACCACCGGGGTAACCGCTCTGGTCGTCAACCTTGAGGGTCAGATCGTCAGCCGCGGCTACTGCGAGTTTCCACAGTACTTTCCGCATGAGGGCTGGGTCGAGCACGAGCCAGAAGAGATTTGGGCGGCCACCCTGGTTGCGGTGAACACCGCGCTCGGCACGCTGCCGACGACGGTCGACCGGCCCACAGCCGTCGGCATTACCAATCAACGCGAGACGATCGTGTTGTGGGATCGGCAAACCCTCGCATCTCCCCGTCGAGCAATTGTGTGGCAAGACCGACGCACCGCAGGCATCTGCGATCAACTCCGATCAGACGGATATGAACCCCGCGTTGCTGCGCTCACCGGGTTGCGGCTGGACCCATACTTCAGCGCCACCAAACTCAGCTGGATCAATCTCAACGAGCCAGCAGTATGGGCAGATGTCACCTCCGGAAAGCTGGCCGTCGGCACGGTTGACTCGTACCTCGTTGCCAAGATGACGGGCGGGGCCCAACACATCACCGACGCGTCGAACGCATCACGAACGTTGTTATTCGATATCCATACCGGCACATGGAGCTCAGAACTCTGTGACCTGTTCAGGGTTCCGATTGACTGCCTTCCCACCGTCGTCTCGTCGTACGGCATAGTCGGCCAAACCGATCCGAGCGCATTCGCCGGCCTTGAAATCCCTGTCGCGGGGATCGCAGGCGATCAGCAATCAGCACTCTTCGGCCAGGGCTGCTTCGAGGTCGGCACGAGTAAATGTACGTACGGCACCGGCTCATTTGTCTTGGTTAACACAGGTCATACGCCGGCAGCCTCATCGACGGGATTGCTCACAACGATCGCTTGGCAAGAACCCGATGGCGCGATTGTCTACGCACTTGAAGGTGCAGTTTTCGTGACGGGCGCGGCTATTCAATGGCTTCGCGACGGGCTGGGCATCATTGATTCAGCCGGCGAAACCGAAGCTCTCGCCCGATCGGTCCCCGATAGCGGTGGTGTGGTGTTTGTGCCCGCACTGACTGGCCTTGGCGCGCCCGACTGGGATCCGCATGCACGGGGAACGATTCTTGGCCTGACCCGCGGAACCACGCGTGCGCACATCGTGCGGGCCACCCTCGAAGCGATCGCTTACGAAGTCGGAGACGTCATATCGCTCATGATGCGCGAAGGTGAGGTGGCTGTACCGACGCTGCGGGTCGACGGCGGCGCGGCCGCAAACAACTTCCTCTGCGAGGTCCAGGCGACAACTCTTGGCGTCCCCGTCCAGCGTGCGCAGGCACTCGAGACAACCGGGCTCGGGGCCGCATTCCTAGCCGGGCTTGGCACCAGATTCTGGCCTGACAGAGAGTCGATTTCAGATCTGGTTAGCAGCGCACAGACCTTCGAACCCGGGCCCCGGGATGAGCGCGTGCACCAGCGGTGGCGTGCGGCGGTTGAACGGTCTAAAGGATGGGCCGTCATCTGACAGCCTGACGATCGATCCTCAGGCGGCAGGTGCGCTGGCTGCGTGCCCCAGCGTTGACGGCTGCGTCGGCGTTGATGCTGCCTGCGCCAAAAGTGACTTCGCCTTCGTGGCATAGATGTCGACGTATTCCTGACCGGATAACTGCATCAGTTCGTACATGATTTCGTCGGTCATCGAACGAAGAATGAACCGATCGCCTTCCATACCCTCGTAACGAGAGAAGTCCAACGGCTCACCGATGGCGATCTGGACACGCATGATCTTGGGCCACACCCGGCCCGGAGGTTGAATCTTGTCCGTTCCGATCATGGCAACGGGAATGACGGGCACCTTCGCCTCGAGAGCCATGCGAGCCACTCCCGTCTTACCGCGATACAACCGGCCATCCGGCGATCGGGTCCCCTCAGGATAAATCCCCAGCAACTCGCCCTGATTCAAAATGCGAACACCGGTATTAATCGCCGCCTCTGACGCCCGTCCACCTGATCGATCAACGGGTACCTGTCCGGCGGCCGACATAAACAACTTGGTTGCCCAACCCTTGAGACCGGGAGTGTTGAAGTAATCGCTTTTCGCCAAGAACGTGATGTGTGGCTTCACGACCAGTGGTAAGAAGATGGAGTCAGAGAATGACAAATGATTGCTGGCGAGAATCGCCGAGCCATCGGTGGGGAGGTGCTCGATACCCGTCACCTGAGGACGGAAGATCAACCGCAGCCAGGGTCCGATGAGGACGTGCTTGCAGAGCCAATAAAACACGAACCTCACCTACCCTTCATACGATCGTTCATAGTCCACAGTGCCCGCGTTGGGCCGCCGCCGTCGCGATGCGAACCCACCGCAGTAGGAACTGATGCTGACAGTATCCCCCACAAGGCCACCAAGGTTAGAGGTAACGTCAGATCTGCAAGATCCGGTTAGTCGAAACGCCTCACCCAAACGGCCCACCGGAACGCTATTCATGAACCGTCACCACCCCGAGCGCAGCAGGTTGCGCCTGAGCAATTGGAGTCGCTATGCCCCTCATGCCCGGTGCGGAACCATATTCACATGCCGGCGGTCCTGTTGGCGTTCTGGTGATTCATGGATTCACCGGATCTCCGGTGTCCATGCGCCCGTGGGCCGAGTATTTGGCCGCGGAAGGCTTCACCGTCGAGTTGCCACGGTTACCTGGACACGGAACCCGCTGGGAAGACATGGCCGTCACCCGCTGGGAAGACTGGTACAGCGAGGTTGACCGAACACTGACCGATCTGAAGAGCCGCTGTGAACAGGTGTTCGTCGCAGGATTGTCGATGGGCGGATCACTCACCCTTCGCCTTGCCGAGCAGCGACCCGGTGATGTTGCTGGGCTGATCCTGGTGAATCCAGCCGTACACACCGAGCGCTGGGACAGACACCTTCTGCCTGTCGTGCGTCACATCGTGAAGGCCTTTCCAGGCATCATCAACGACACGAAGAAGCCCGGCGTCGATGAGGGCGGGTACACCAAACTCCCCCTGAACGCCGTTTACTCACTGCAGCAAGCATGGGCCACCATCAAGACAGATATCGCGCGCGTCAGCTCACCCATGCTGCTGATGCACAGCCGTGAGGATCACGTTGTTGAGCCAAGCAACTCCGAATGGATCATGAAGAATGTGTCCAGCACAGATCGCACTGAGGTGTGGCTCGAAAACAGCTATCACGTTGCAACCCTCGACAACGACGCCCCGCTGATTTTCAGCACAAGTGTGGACTTCATCAACCGAGTCGCGCATCCGACCGCTTCTGGGTGACACTTAGAACATGAGTGCACCCACTGGCCGCAGCAATGGCCTGCCTGAGGTGTCACGTTACGCAGCACTTGTCGACGTCGATCCGCCAGTTGCAGATCACGTGTTGGATCTCCTTCACGATGCTGGCATCACGGCCGTAGCGGCACCGCTGGCCGGGGATCCGGGCTTAGCGCGGGACACGATTCCACCGGATCGTCCGACTGAGCGGATCCACGTCGACCATTCCCAGTTAGAACTCGCACATCGAGTTGTTTCTCGGGCGCTGCCATCGCTTCGGTCTGACTTCCACGCCGATGCTGCGATGCGTGCTGATGCGCAGGACATGAAATCACTCGATCGTCAACGCAATCTGGCCGATGCCGATGTCGACGCACTCTTTGAAGGAATCGTGTCGGGATTCGCCAACACACCTGAAGATCCCATTCCACGCTGGTCGGTTCGAGAAGACTCCGAAGACAGCAGCAGCGATTCCGACGCACGCGACCGACTTCTACGGCAGTCCTCGGGGCCACGCGATTATGAACTTGTCGAAGATGACGGCCATTTCGTACCACCGGCACCGCCGCCGCTTCCACACACCGATCCGGTCACGAGATTAGCCTGGGCGGCCTTGCTCGGTGGGCCAGGGTTGATCTTGATCGCCACCCTTTTTGGGATCACCCTCGAATCGTGGATCGTTCTCTTGGCCATCGCCGGCTTCCTCGGCGGATTCGTCACCCTCGTGGCCAGAATGCGTGATCGGAAACCTGAGGGATGGGACGACGGAGCTGTCGTTTAGCGGCACGGTCCATGTGACGACGGACTGGTGCACACGCACGGCTCGCTAGCTACACCAACGTGCGAGCGAGGTCTCCGGCACCAATCAAGCCAGCATCATTGGACAGTTGAGCCAGCACAATCCGTGCGGCTGGTCGGTACTGGTGAGCCACCACGTTGGCCTCATACGCTTCGACAACCGGGGCGAGTAAGAAGTCGCCAGCCTCACTGACGCCACCACCGAGAACATAAAGATCCGGATCCAAGATTGCGGTCAGATCGGCCATTCCGCGTCCCAATGCATGCCCGACGCGACGAAATGCCTCACAGGCCACGGGATCTCCGGCGCGCGCGGCATTCGTCACATGAACCCCTGAAACTCCCTCAGGCGTGCCATCGCCCATACCCAGAAGGATGTCAGCGGCTGAGCGACGTTCGGCGGCTAGATGACGAGCTTCGCGCACCAGGGCGTTACCCGAGCTGTACTGCTCCCAACAGCCGCGGCGTTCGCAGCCACACAGCCTGCCCTCAGGAACTTGAACGATATGCCCAAACTCAGCGGCCATTCCGAACGATCCACGTAACGGGTGACCACCAATGATGATCCCACCACCGATTCCGGTGCCCACAGTGACAGCAACAAGGGATCTCGCACCCTGACCGGCGCCGAAGCGGTACTCACCCCACGCCGCTGCGGTCGCATCGTTCTCAACAATCGTCGGCAGGCCACTGGCCGCGGTCACGCGTGGACCCAGGGGCGCCTCAACCCAGCCCAGATTGGGAGCAAACCGAACAATGGAACCGGTCTCATCGACGAGGCCGGCCGCGCCCATTCCAACGGCTTCAATAAGCTCCAACTGATGGGTCCGCGCGTAGGCGACCAGATCGGAGCAGGCTGCTGCGATTGCGTCCACGACTCCATCGAAAGAGCGGGCCGGCGTCTCCTTGCGCACCCGTTCGACAATCGCACCCGATTCGTCGACAAGACCGGCGGCAATCTTTGTGCCGCCGATGTCAACACCGATGGAGACCGACATGTCCTGTGCCTAAACCGCTTCCAACTGAAAACCATTCGGCACATCGTTGTGCCGACTCAACGTAAACACGCGACCTCGCATCGGCCCTCGATCGTCAAGAGCCGACCACGCAACCACGCCGGATGAGAACTACGTAGGGTCAGAATCCTTCGTAGGTTCCGCAAGGTCAAGATCGTCCTCAACTGTAGTGGGTGAGGCAGGGCCTGTGCCCGCCCAGTCACCGCTTGCGTGAGGCGCGGAGGATCCAGCCGTGTACGAGGCAAGGGTTGACGTGAAGGCTGCAAAAGCGGTGCTGACCCAGGTTGCGGCAGCATCGGGATCTATGTCCCGCACGGTGGCAACTGCCTTACACACTGGGCATGGACAGGTCTCGCCCTGAGCATCCACCGGGGCCAGATCAGGGGCCTGCGTCTTGAGCCACTGTTGTGCGGTGGTGATCACCTTCGAGATGTCGTCACCAGAGAACGGTGTTTCCGTCACGACGTTTCCACCCGCTCCTTGAGCCCCTTAAGCGCGGTGTCAACAATCACCTTCTCGGCCTTTCGGCGAATCATCCCAATCATCGGGATCGACACGTCAACAGCAAGTTGATACACCACAGTCGTGGTGCCATCGCCGTTATCAGTGAGGCGGTAGGCCCCGTCCATCGCCTTGAGCATCTCACCAGAGGTGAGAGTCCAGGTCACAACGCGGTTGTCATCCGTCCAGTCATACTCGAGCTGGTACGTGTCCTTGATCGCACCAGCATCAACAACAAACACGACGTCAGCTGGCTTGCGATCCTCGTACGTGGTGAGGATCTCGACGCTGCGTACTCCGTCGCTCCACTGCGGGTATGCCAACACGTCAGCAATCACCCCCATAACCCGGTCTGCCGGGGCGTTGATGACGATGCTCGATTCAGTGCGTTCAGACATACAGCGACCTTATCGCGTACACCTGCCTGCGACGAGGGCCATCAGCACGATCGACGCAGCATGATGCATCACCATTCAAGCGAAAATGGCTGGGCTCCACCGCGGAAATGCCCCACGTTTACGCATTCAGTGCGCCCTATCCGCACCCTGGCAGCAAGCGGCTGATGTACATGTCCGAAGACCGAATACCGGGGTTGATACTCGCGGATGTAGTCCGCCAGTGCAGTGCTTCCGTGTTCGAAACGACGTGCCACTGTGTCGTAGAGAAGTTCAGGGATGGCCGGTGGAATGTGTGAACACAACACGTCCACCGGGCCGAGAGCTGCCACATGCTCGGCGTAGGTGCTCTCATCAAGTTCGTACGGAGTCCGCATCGGCGATACCAAACCGCCACCGATGAAACCGAAACGTAAGCCGCCGATGTCAACCGTCTGAGCATCGAGAACGGTGTGGCCATCGCGCAGAAACTCGGGCCAGAAATCTGGCACATCGACATTTCCGTAGGTGAGATACGCAGGGGTTGGCAATGCTGCGAAAAGTTCACGGTATTGCTCTTTGATCATGTGATCGACCAGTTCTTCGCGAGAGACTCCCGCGCGCTCCGTCACCGTCGTCCACAGCTCCCGCGACCACGCCCGCGCCTGGTCAAAGCTGCCAGCGGTTCGCAGCTCGATGTAGCGACGAGTGTTTTCCTCTCCGAACAGCGCTCCAAAAATCCCGTTGCCCGGCTCGGCGTAATCTATGAAGAGGACGAAATCTCCAAGGCAGACCAAGGCGTCAGCACCATCAGCTGAGCGGCGGAGCGCCTCAACGCTGCCATGAACATCACTCACGAAATTGAGTCGCACAGGCTGACCCTAAACAATGCTGGCCCACACCGCGTCCTGAAGCTGCCCGATCAGGCCGCTCGCACTCCGACGCAACCTCTACCGGCCGATGAACACGCCGAGCACTGTGTAGACCAGAAGCAGCACGACGAGGACGGCAGTGGTACCCATGGCCGCCATCCCCCACTTACCTCCGGGGGCACTTTCTGGGTCAACCAGACCTGGCTCTGCCTGGCGCAATTCGGCCAAGACCCGGTTTGCCCACTGTTCGGTTTGGGCGGAAATCGCAGGCGGCTCGGTGCAGGAGGTCACAGGCGTGGTCGGGACGTCTGGTGACGCGAAACTTGGTTGCATCACCGCGCCAAGGTCACTAACCGGCGAACGCGTAACTTCCGTTGCTATCGGTGCTGGTGGATTTACCGCACCAGCGCTGTGCCGACCCCGTGGGGTAGTTGAGCGGGCCCGTACAGACGAGCCGCGGCCAGTAGTCGCAGCTGCCAAGGACGAGGTGCCGACGGGACGATTCTGCGAATACGCCAAGCCAGAGGCGGACATCGTGACGAGGGCCTGTTCAGCCGTGGCCGGGCGGAGGTCCGCGTGGCAGAGCGAACACCATGCGGCGCGATCAGGAATCACCGCATGGCAATTGGGACATCGTGAGTATTCCGCCACGCTAGGAGTATCGGCCGCACCGCGTGCTGACTTAACTGCCCCGGCCTGGCTTCATCGCCTGGTCACGCGGGTCATGAGCGGCCGCGCGCAATCCCACGGTACGGGTGGCTTCACATTCGTCCTTGAGGCTAAAGACATGTCGCTTCCACTGCGTGCAGTAGCGAGCAGTCAGGTCGCGAATCTGCGCGCCGGACAGGGTCGAACCATCCGGATCGAGGCGTACATAGTGATGAAGGACTACCCCGTCGAGCACAACCTCGAGCCAGATTTCCATCGTGCCGACCCAGGTGCGGCCTGTCCATTGCCCCGCCACCTGCCATTGGACGCCCTGGCGGCCTCGATCTCGGGTGACCACGAGCTGCAGGTCAGGCCACCACAGCGACGTGCGCGCAGGGTCGAGCACGGACTGTGCGAGTACTGATGGGTCGCAGACGATAAATGTGTCGTCGGCGATGTTGAAACTCGTCACATCTGATGGTGGCACACGTCACGAGATAGAAAAACGCGCTCGGATGGTGCATACAGGTGTCTGCATGTGCGACTGTCTAGGTAATGGATAGGGTCGAGCGTCTTACTGATTGGCGTCAGCCAGCGGTGATCGTGCCGCTGGGTCGCTTCGGCGTACTCGCTCTGTGTCTCGTGGCTGGGCTTCTCACACTCCAACGACCTGCAGCGGAGTCTGTGCTCGCGCTGCTGGTCATCGCGATTCTGGCCAGCATTCCGATCAACGCCCTGGCCGGCCGCTGGATTCAGGTACTTCTAGAAGCCACGTTCTCCACCGCGCTGATTGCTGCCGGAGTACCACAAACTGAGGTCCTCCTGCCGTACCTGGTCGTACCCGCCTTCGCCGCCGGATTCAGAATCGGCGTCGTTCCTGCCCTAGTGACCACGCTCACCAGTCTGTTTACCTTTGTCGGCGTTCGCCTCATCGACAATGACGCAGACGAAGTCGCGCGTGCCTCGGTGATCGTTCAATGGCTCGGCGTGGCCCTAACTGCCGGACTGATGAGCGGCTGGGCTCGCTCACTTCTTCAACGGGAACGTCGTGCCACCACGTCATACGCAACAGCTCATCAACTTCTCACTGAACTACGTGATGTCTCGCGAGAACTTCCCACGGGCCTCGACGAAGTTTCACTCTCTCAGCAGGTACTGGCATCACTAGATGGGTCGCTTTCCTTCGACCGAGGTGCGGTCTATGCGCGCGATCCCGGCGGCACAATCTCGCCCTTGGCTTATCGCGGGGCCGACCGACTCAATTGGAATCCATCGTCCGAGTTGAGCTTGTGGGAGGAAGCGTTCCAGATCACCGCTCCCATCCAACGGGGAGATGCGATTACCGCAGACTCCGCGGGCTACTCGGCGTATTTTCCAATCCGGTTAGGTGAACGAACGATCGGGCTTGTGGCCGTTGAAAGAGAAGCAGCCCCTTGGTCGGCCCGCAGCCTCGAAGCTGCACAAGCCATCGTTGATGAGGCCGCCCTGCGCATTGAAACGGGGCAATTGTTTAGCGAGGTTCGCTCTATCGCCACGGTGGAAGAGCGGCGACGACTTGCCCGCGAGATTCACGACGGGATTGCTCAGGAGATCGCGTCGTTGGGCTACGTCGTGGACGACCTGTCGGCGCGTTCGGAAGACGATGGCGTCAGCGAGGATCTGCTAACCCTGCGCGGTGAACTCAGCAGAATCGTCAGCGAATTGCGGCTATCTATCTTTGACCTCCGCTCAGATGTGCAACCAAGTACCGGTCTTGGTGCAGCACTTTCAAGTTACGTGCGATCCATGAGCACCGGCTCCGGCATCACCATGCACCTTGTACTCGACGAATCATCACTACGGTTGCCGATCGAAGTCGAGACCGAGGTTCTACGCATCGCACAGGAAGCAACCACCAACGCACGAAAACATGCGCGGGCTCGCAACCTTTGGGTGACCTGTCGCGTCGATCCGCCACGGGCGTTCCTGCGCATCGCAGACGATGGCCAGGGGCTGGGCTCGCCACGAGGAGATTCATTCGGCATGGAAATCATGCACGAACGAGCTACCCGAATCGGTGCCGAACTCTTGATTCGCCAGCGCGTCGGTGGGGGCACTGTCGTCGAACTGGTAATCGGCGACAGCGCAGTAGGACGATCGTCGTAACCCGGCGACACTGGCCACTCGCTGTGAAAAGCGCGTCAACCGTTTGACGGCACACGTCATCGTTCGGCCACAAAGCACTCTCATTGAGCGCTCTTTATACCCATTCATCACCAATAACCACCACAACGGCAACGAATTACACGATCCGTGACATGATCCACATGAGAGTTAATCAACGTGGGGGGCAACATGACGATCAGTGTTCTTTTGGTGGACGATCATGAATTGATTCGTCAGGGCCTGCGCCGCGCGTTCGAGCGTGATCAAGAATTCGAAGTTGTCGGCGAGGCTGGCTCACTTGCAGACGCCAAGCGCCTCATCGGTTTGGTAAATCCCGACGTCACCATTCTGGACGTGCGCCTGCCCGACGGTAACGGCCTTGAGGCGTGCCGAGCGATTCGCAAGGATCGCGCCGACATGGGCATCGTGATCCTGACGATGTATGCAGGTGACGATCAGTTGTTTGAGGCGCTTGAATCGGGAGCATCGGCGTTCGTCCCGAAGAATGCACCGGCTGAAGACGTGGTGGCCGCCGCCAAGCACGCCAAGAGCTCGCCACACTCCTTCACCGCAAACGACCTCAATGAGGCCATGCGTCGCAAGATGTCACCGACCGGTCCGCAATTGTCACCGCGTGAACGTGAGGTTCTCGGCCTGCTTGCTGACGGGCTTGGCGTGGCTCAAATTAGCCGGCAGCTCTACATCAGCGAATCAACCACCAAGACCCACATCAGCAAGCTCTACGAAAAGTTGGGTGCAGGTAATCGTGCGCAAGCGCTGATGACGGCGCTGAAACTCGGGTTACTTAAGCACGAAGATCCGAACTCACCGTAAATTCTCGCGCTGCTTTTATCCGCTCGGGTGACGTCGGATGAGAGGCAAACCAGAGGTAACGCAATGCAGGCGGCTCAAGTGCGGCGATATTCGTCAGCGCCAATGCCCGGTGCATCTCAACGACTGTCGCGGGATCGTCGATGAGCGCAAAACAGTGCAGATCCGCTCGTCGCTCAATCCGCCGAGAAACTCCATTCATCAACGGGGTAGCAAGTAATCCGATCCACGCCGTCGCCGTGAGCACGAGGCCGACAACTGCAGGATCGTAGGCGCCGGCACAATGACCGAAGACCAGAACCGATGGACTGCCAAGGGCCAACTCAAGGGCGCAAACCCCCGCTGCCGCAGCCAACGCTCCAACCAGCGTGCCAAACCAGACGTCACGAGCAACTACGTGACCCAGTTCATGTGCGACAACAGCGACCACCTCCGCATCCTTCTCGCGATCGACAAGAGTGTCGTGCACAACGACTCGGCGAGTTGGCCCAAGTCCCGAGACGTAGGCATTCAACGCCGACGTGCGTTTGGACGCGTCCGCTACCAAGACATCCTGGATCGGGACGCCATCGCGCTGCGCTAAATCCATAAGTTCGCGACGCAAAGGGCCCTGGGCTAATGGCGTGAAACGATTAAACATGGGCTCTATCACCACTGGCACAACCAACGACAACACAACGACAACAACAATCGCGATGAGTGCGACGACAATCCACCAGCCCGTTGGCCACCATCGCGCGGCCCCAATCAGCCCGACCATTGCCAGGCATGTCAGCACTAGCCCAATCCCCTGCGCCAGCACCGCATCGCGCCACCACCGTCCCCATGAGCCGGTCGCCAGGCCTACGTCCAACAGGACGCGTCGACTCATGGCAGCGGGAATGAGATTGACCAGCCAGCCGGTGATAGACACCAAGGCAACCCCAGCACACACCGCCAGCACCCAATGGGAGTTCAACGCCGTGGTGACAGCTGCCACCGCTGCGGACATCATCAGCACGGTGGGAACCAGAACCCCGAGGCCGAGTGAGACGTAACCCCATGGCCGGATGCGTTGACGAAAGCCCTCTTCGCGGTCACGTTCGGCACGGCTGAAATCTGCGTCGATCTCTGCCGACGACACCGCAGTACGCCCAATTCGCGGCACCCAGATCCAGCAGGCGATCGCACCCAGCAGCATGGCTGCGACGAGCCCGCTTAACGCGGCGCTCACGCCGCACTACGGGTGGGCATAGGACTCAGGTGCGTCGTTGGTTCAGCCGAGGGCCCGCCCGGAGTTGGTGATGGGCTGGCAGACACCACGACCAGTGGAACCCCGGCCAGTCGATGTAATCGTGCATCCCACCGACGCACAAAATCATCGAGATTGATCCCGTACACGTGGTGGATCGCGGCCGACATATTCTCGTCCGATGAACCGGCTCCCTGAGCGGTCAACTTATAGATCTTTACAAGTCTGGCGATGCCCCCGTCACCGGCGAGTTCGTCACAGGCAACCAGCGCACTTTCATAGGCCACCGATAGATCACTTCCGGCGAAGTCATCTTCGGTTGGAAGATGAGAAAACTCGTGGCCGTCGCGAACAGCATCGATGGCGCCACCAACGGCCACGGCCCGACCCACTCCGGTATTTTCATAGCCGACATACTCGGCCAATCCCTCTTCCAACCACAGAGGGGTCGCATCGGTGGAGCCCGAGTCAGTAGCCACGTGGACCACTTCATGGCGCACCACAATCTCACGGCCGACCGAGGACAGGCCCTGCATCGTGGGTGTATTGAGCCACACCCGAACGGCACCAGATTCGCCTGTCGCGGCCTGCGTAGAGGTGACGGCGGCAATATCTTCCAGTGACTCCGCAGTACGGCTCAGAGCACTCTGGAGCTGTTTGACGGTCCGGGGTACGACGATCACAACATGCTGAGACCACCCAGCACCCCAGGCTCTGGTGACGTCTGGAATAACCGCATCAGTGATCGCCAGATAGCGCCGGAGAGTCGTGGCCGTCTGGTCAATACCAATCACGGTCGCGCGTTTACCCACGACCTGGGAGACAGATCCCAATTCCCACATCGGCTTCGGGCCAATGCAATGTTCCGCCGCGATACGCCAACCTGTATCGGAATGTTGAAGCGCCAGGTCTTCACGGAACGTCGCGGCTGAGGAGTCCATCGGCAATCGATAACTCACCAATGCCGAGACAGTCGCCTGCGTCGGATCAGAATCCGAGCTAATGGACGTCACGGCGTAATCGAAGGACACGGGTGAAAGGCTATGAATTCCAACGAAATCAGGAACGGCCGCCTGCGGAACCTGCTGTCCAGCCAACGTGGTTTGTGAACCAAGGATCACCGCGTCAGCTCGATCTCGCAGAAGCCGCTCGACGGCGTCTCGGCGCACCGTTGGATCTGTCACTTCATCAGGCAATGTCGGTGCTGAGGTTGCGGGTACAACGGCAGCCGGCAGTTGGCTATGGGTTGGGGTGGCCGACGACATGGTGGGCGCAGACGCTACTGGGACGCCGATGAATCGGGTGAACGCCAGTGATAGGCCAGCACCAATCAGAGCCGTCACCGTCAGCAGCGCAGCGGAGAGAATCCAGATCGCACGAGTCGAACGCACCGGCGTTGGCTCGGTCGGTCCTAGATGACTCATAGAGACACGTTACGTCGGACATCAGTCACCTGTCGCCTTGCCAATGACCGACAGTCTCAGGAAACGGCCCGCCCCGACGAACTGTCGCCACGGACGGGAATCGTTGGGCCCGAAACCAAGCGCAATGGTGGCAATAGGCCGGAGTCAGCTAACACCGCAAGCGCCGCGCGCTCCTCGTCAGCAATTCCGCTACCGGTCGCCCACTCGATGGGCCCCAAGACGTATGACACGACGCAATCGCCACACGCCAGACCACGTACCTCACATGAATCACAATCGATGATCATCGTTACCCACCTGTCTGTCCTGTCGTACTTGTCTCGTCGCGTACCGGCGCGGAACTAGGGCTCATCACCGGTCGACCCTGTCGATGTTGGTCTCGCTGTTCAGTAGTTGGAACGTTAGGTGGCACCTCTGACAGAACCGCACGAAGTTGGGGTCAGCATCATGTCGAGCGGTCATTCGTCCACTATCTGCGGCGAGCCGCTCGGTGAACGTCAGACCCTATGTCTACGGTCGTTCATGTGGGACACCAAACAGCTTTCGACGATCTCGGCACCCCGCTGTCAGAGGTCACCTTTGTCGTGGTTGATCTGGAGACCACAGGTGGTTCGCCCAGTGATGCAGGTATCACCGAGATCGGCGCGGTCAAGGTACGCGGTGGCCAGATCATCGGTGAGTTTCAAACCCTGGTAAATCCAGGTATCCCGGTGCCAGCGTTCATTGCCGTCCTGACCGGAATCACCGACGCCATGTTGTGTGATGCTCCACCGCTATCAGTAGCACTGCCTGCATTCCTCGACTTCGCAGCGGGTGCTGTCCTCGTGGCCCACAACGCCCCCTACGACATCTCGTTCCTCAAAGGTGGTTGTGCTCGGCTTGGCCGCGCGTGGCCAGATCACGCGGTTGTCGATACCGCACGACTAGCTCGAGCAGTGTTGCTACGAGGTGAGGTTCGAAACTGCAAACTGGGCACTCTAGCCGCGTACTTCCGCTCAACCACGACGCCAAACCATCGAGCCCTCGACGATGCGCGAGCCACCGTCGATGTCCTGCACGGATTAATTGAGCGGGTTGGTTCACTGGGAGTCCACTCCCTCGACGAAGTCGTCACCTACACCTCGCGGGTCACTCCAGCTCAACGGCGTAAGAAGCACCTCGCCAACGGATTACCTGAGTTACCCGGTGTCTATGTGTTCCGCGATCACGACAACGGAGCCCTTTACGTCGGTAAATCACAGCGAATCCGCTCACGGGTGCGCACCTATTTCACGGCGTCAGAAACCCGTACCCGGATGGCTGAAATGGTCGGAATCGCCACGACCGTCGACGCGATCGTGTGCAGTTCACCATTAGAGGCCGAGGTTCGCGAAGTTCGGCTGATCACGCAGCTCAATCCGCGCTACAACCGCCGCAGCAAGAACACTGGCCGCGCGGTCTGGGTCAAGCTCACCGTCGAACCATTCCCGCGACTATCAGTTGTTCGAGAGGTTCGCGATGATGTGGCAGAAGGTGCGGCCTACCTTGGACCCTTTGGTTCACGCAAGAGTGCTCTGGAGGCCATGGAAGCACTCCATGCAGCAATTCCGTTGCGGACCTGTAGCGAGAAGATCTCCGCTCGCCGACCATCGGCATCAGCATGCGTCCTGGCCGATATGGGACGGTGTGCGGCGCCATGTATTGGTGCCATTGATGTTGACGGATATGCACTGATTGCAGATCAGATGCGTCAAGCACTCACCCAAGATGGTCGCCTGATCGAACAGCCACTACGTGATCGACTAGGTGCACTGTCTACCGAGTTGCGTTACGAAGAAGCGGCCGCATGGCGAGATCGCCTTGAAACGTTTGCTCGCGGTGCTGCCCGCGCCCAGGAGATTGCAGCCCTCGTCGCCATGCCTGAGCTCATTGCCGCGCGGGCGCTGCCTGATCGGTCGTGGGAGATTCATGTGATCCGCTACGGCCGGTTAGCTGGGGCCGGTCATGCACCCGCCGGTACCGATCCTCGGTTGACGGTCGCCGCAGTGGTGGCAACAGCCGAACAAGTAGCCCCCAATCTGCTCACCGTTCCGGCCGGATTAATTGAAGAGAGCACTCTGATCCTGCGCTGGTTGGTCAGTGATGGGGTTCGTCTCGTGCCCGGTGAGCATGACGTGGCGTGGTCGTTACCCGCCTACGGTGCATCCGGTCTCTTGGCCCGACTCACGCGCGCCAGGCGTGAAGTGGTTGTCCCCATTCCAGCGATGGACCGCAATCTGCGCCCCGCGGGCTAGACGATCAACGACCTCGCGCGTCGCGTGTACCCGCCGACATCCGGCCGTGAGGCTGGTCACGGACGGGGCCGCAGCCTAGTCTGAGCACATGATCACAGCACTCGTATTCATCCGCACAGAGGTCAATAGCGTCAACTCCGTGGCTGAAACCGTCGCGGCGATCGATGGGGTAAGCGAAGTCTTCTCCGTGACAGGGGATCTGGATCTTGTCGCACTGGTTCGGGTGCAATCCCTTGAGCAGGTGAGCCAGGTCGTTACTGGTGGCATCTCCAAAGCCCCCGGTATCACCTCAACAGAGACCCACGTGGCGTTCCAGACGTACAGCCGTCAAGACTTGGACGCCGCGTTCTCCATCGGCTTGGAGTAATTCGGCATCCGGGTCAGTCGTTCTTCGGGTAACAAACGTCGCGCGAGTAACAACGACGATGTGGCCCGGCTCGAACTACGCGCGCAGGGCCTGCGAAACGTCGATCCAGCGGTTGAGCGTGCGTCCGGCTGCCCCGCTATCAATCGCATCCGCCGCTCGCGGTAGAGCATCGCGCAGGCGCTGCGTAACACTTCCCGCCACAGCGGTTCCTGTTGCTGCGTCATATGCGACCAACGCGCCTGCTGCCCCCAGAAGCACCGCATCGCGCACCGGATCAAGGACAGGTGACCTCTTACCAGTAATCACTGAGCGAGCGACGGCAGCGTTAAACGCCGCGTCCTGCCCACGTAAGGCACCCGGCTCCGGCGCGGGGATTCCCAGCTCAACGGGGTCGACGAACTCCTCATGGACTCCCGAACCCGTGGCATCCCACACCCGCGAGGGTGCAGCAGTTGAGAGCTCATCAAGCCCGTCCTCACCACGCACAACCAAGGCCTTGGTACCCCGCGCAGAGAGCACGGCGGCCATGAGCGGCGCCAACCGAACATCCGCACAACCAACGATCTGCGCGGCCGGACGCGCCGGGTTTGCCAGTGGCCCCAGGACGTTAAACACGGTCGGCAATCCGAGTTCACGACGAGCCACAGCTGCGTGGCGCATACCCGGATGAAATACAGGAGCAAAGCAGAAGGCGATGCCCGCCTGCTCAACACAGGGCCCGATGGCAGCCGGCGGCAGGTCGACAACGATCCCGAGCGCTTCGAGTACGTCCGCAGAGCCTGCTGCCGAGCTCGCAGCACGGTTTCCATGCTTGACGACCGGTGCGCCGGCAGCCGCAACCACCACAGCGGACATCGTGGAGATATTGACGGTGTTCGAGCGATCCCCACCTGTGCCACAGGTATCAACCACGGGACCAAGGCCCCTGGGTAGCGTTACGGCGCCCGCATGATCAAGCATGGCGCCGACGAGACCACCAATCTCCTCGGCTGTCTCGCCTTTACCCCGCAGGGCAACTAAGAATCCCGCGAGTTGAACCGCAGTTGCGTCCCCCGACATGGCCTGATTCATTGCCCACACGGCCTGATCTTGTGAGAGATCCTCTCGGCGCAGCAAGGTAGCCGTGAGATCCGTCCACGACGTGGATGCGATGGTGTGAGAGCTCATATTCGGCGGCTTAGTAACTGCACAACGCGTTCAGTGACCGGTGAGCGCCGCACGCGGACGCAACAACGCCGCCGCCGCCTCGGCGACCAGGACCGGATCCAAGGGGTGCGGAACTACGGCTTCGGCCTGTGACCAGGTAGCCAACCACGCGTCCTGCGGACGACCGGTGAGCAACAGCACAGGTGGGGCGTTGAAGATTTCGGTCTTCATGCGACGGGCAATGCCCATACCGCCGGATGGCACGGCCTCACCATCGAGTACAGCAAGATCAATGCCCCCCTTATCGAGGTAACGAATCACCATGGGCTCGGTGGCACATTCGATGTAGTCCACGAACGGCAAATCAACCGCTGGGCGTCGACCCATTGCCGCGCGCACCGTTGATCGAACGTTGGCGTCGTCACTGTAGATAAGGACAGTCAATCGAGGCTCTGCGGCGTGCGAACTCATATCTGCATGCTATCGGTCCTCGGCTGGATGGCTACCGTGCCGGGTCAGTTTGTGCAAAGTTTCACGATCTTTGGCGGCCCTAGGCATGGTCACTCGCCACGCCCAATCCGAAATTAGGGGGGTGGGCGCGCCGATTACTCCAATACCTGCCAGAATCCATCCGTGGCGACTGCAACTGTGATTGACAATCATTCGGCTCATGCACCGGCGTCGAGGCCTGACATGGTCTCGGTGGGCACCATTGTCTGGCTGTCCAGCGAACTCATGTTCTTCGCGGCACTGTTCGCGATGTACTTCACGATGCGCGCGGTCAATTACGACGTGTGGCACAACTACACCGAGCACCTGAACATCCCATTTGCCACCGTCAACACCACCATCTTGGTGTTGTCCTCCGTCACCTGCCAGCTCGGCGTTTTCGCTGCAGAGCGCGGTGACGTCAAGAAGTTGCAGATGTGGTTCATCATCACGTTCATCATGGGCTCTATCTTCGTTGCCGGTCAGATCACTGAGTACTCAGAGCTTGTGCGAGAAGGGATTACGCTCTCTTCATCTGCCTACGGCTCGGTCTTCTACCTCACCACCGGCTTCCACGGTATGCACGTCACCGGCGGTCTCATCGCCTTCCTGTTCGTACTGGCGCGCACGTACGTATCTCGCCGATTTACCCACCGTCAGGCCACCACCGCCATCGTCGTGTCGTATTACTGGCACTTCGTCGATGTCGTCTGGATCGGCCTATTCACGATGATTTACCTGATCCGCTAGTACGTCATTACCTCGCACGCACCATCGAGTCCCGCACCGAAACCGAACGAGATCAAGAGAGAAAAAGGGCGCACGTGACCAGCACCTCAGTTCGACGCAACAAGGCCACCGGCCTGGTCGTCCTACTCGCCGGCTTAGTGATGACCGGCGTTGGGTACGCAGCCGTCACCAGCACTGCCGAGGCGTCTGTGACGACTGCGTCACAGACCCAAATCGATCAGGGTAAGCAACTCTTCCAACAGGGCTGCGCTACCTGCCACGGTTTGGCAGCCCAAGGCTCGTCTGAGGGCCCGAGTCTGATTGGCGTTGGCGCCGCGGCGGTAAACTTCCAGGTTTCGACGGGGCGCATGCCTATGGCTGCTCCGGCCAACCAGGCTCCTCAAAAGCCCCCGATTTACACCGACGAGCAGATTGCTGCGTTGGCGTCCTATGTTGCCTCGCTCGGCCCCGGCCCAGCAGTGCCTTCTGATGAAGATCTCAACACCTCAGATGCAAACCTCGCTGAAGGTGGCGTTCTCTTCCGTACAAACTGCGCCCAGTGCCACAACTTCGCCGGCCGCGGTGGAGCACTCAGTAACGGTAAGTACGCCCCCAACATGATGGGTGCCACCCCACGTCAGATCTACGAAGCCATGCTCACCGGACCCCAAAACATGCCGGTGTTCAATGACAAAACCCTGCCGCCAGCTCAAAAGCGGGCCATCTTGAAGTACATCAATGAGCTCCAGACGGCCCCGAGCCCCGGTGGCTTGGCATTGGGCTCGCTCGGACCGGTAACCGAGGGAATCTTCATCTGGACTGCGGGTCTGGGTGCGCTTCTGGCCGTTGCCGTGTGGATTGGAGCGAAGGTTCGATGAGTAACGATCACAAGACAGACGTAGCCACCACCGGGATTGTCGAAGGCGACATCGTCGAGTTCCCGCTTCCGCCACATCACCACCGCCTGACCGACACTGACCCTCGCGCTGCCCGCCGTGCGGAGCGTCAGGTGTCCATCATGTTCATCCTTTCGGCGCTGTGCATCATCGGCTTTGTTGTTGCATACGTAGCGATTCCAGAGACGTCGTACATCGACCTCGGCCCCGTTGGAACGCTTCAGACCTCAAACCTGATGCTGGGTCTCACGTTCGGCTTGGCCACGTTGCTGATCGGCATCGCTGCGATCCACTGGGCAAAGAAGCTGATGTCGGACGAAGAAATCGTCGACTACCGCCACCCGGTTGGTTCACCGCAGGAAGACCGTGACGCCGCAAAGGCTGCCTTTGATGCTGGCGTTGCTGAATCAGGTTTCGTCGAGCGCAAGATGGTGCGACGCACTCTTCTGGGCGCACTCGCACTGTTCCCGCTCCCATTGATCGTCATGCTCAAGGACATGGGGCCGCTGCCAGGTGACTCACTACGCCACACCATCTGGCGCAAGGGAAGCCGCATCGTGGTGGACGTTACGGGTCAGCCCCTTCGTCCCGAGGACATGCAGGTTGGTTCATTGGTGTCTGCATCGCCCGCCGACCTCAATGAGATTCAGGAAGCTGACGGCGACCAGAACGCACGCGCGAAGGCATCAATCATCCTCGTACGCATGAAGCCTTCGGACATCGTGTCCGAGCAGGGTGACGGTTGGTCATGGAACGGCATCTTGGCCTTCTCCAAGATTTGCACCCACGTTGGCTGCCCCATCGCGCTCTACCAGCAGCGCACCCACCACCTGCTCTGCCCATGCCACCAATCGACCTTCGATCTTGCCGATTCAGGCAAGGTTGTTTTCGGACCAGCAGCTCGGGCAATGCCACAGCTTCCGATCACAGTCGACAGCGAGGGCTACCTCGTGGCCCAAAGTGATTTCCAGCAACCCGTCGGACCCAGCTTCTGGGAGCGTGCATGAGTGCCGTCGTTGACGAAGTAGGCAAGGCGATTGGTCGCGCCGATGAGCGTGCCCCCATCTCCTCGCTTTTGAAGGACAACCTGCGCAAGGTGTTCCCCGATCACTGGTCGTTCATGCTCGGTGAAATCGCGCTGTACTCCTTCATCATCCTGCTGCTCACGGGCGTGTACCTGACCATCTGGTATCAACCGTCGATGCAGGAAGTTGTGTACCACGGTTCATACCAGCCACTGGTCGGTATTCCGATGTCAGAGGCGTACAACTCGGCCCTGCACATCAGTTTTGACGTCCGCGGTGGCCTACTTATCCGCCAGATCCACCACTGGGCGGCACTGTTCTTCATGGCCGCCATGGCAGTGCACATGTTCCGCATCTTCTTCACCGGAGCATTCCGCAAGCCACGCGAGTTCAACTGGGTCATCGGTGGATCCATGATCTTGATCGGCCTACTGGAAGGTTTCGCCGGTTACTCCCTGCCTGACGACCTGCTCTCTGGCGTGGGTGTTCGCATCGTCGCTGGAATCATCGAGTCAATCCCGGTTGTGGGAACGTACCTGCTGTTCTTCATCTTCGGCGGCCAGTACCCCGGTCACGATTTCATTCCGCGCCTCTACACGTTCCACGTACTTCTCGTTCCCGGGATCTTACTGGCGAGCGTGGGTCTGCACCTGGTGTTGATCTTCTACCACAAGCACACGCAGTACCCTGGCCCCGGCCGAACGAATGAGAACGTCGTAGGCTTCCCCCTCTTCCCGGTTTACACCGCGAAGGCCGGCGGCTTCTTCTTCATCGTCTTCGGTGTCACGGTGCTCATGGCAGCGTTGGTGACGATCAACCCGATTTGGGCGTATGGACCGTACGTCCCCGATCAAGTAACGGCTGGATCTCAGCCTGACTGGTATATCGGGTTCGTCGACGGAGCCCTTCGAGCGTTCCCGAACTGGGAATGGGAGGACTTCCTGGGGCACACCTGGAGTTGGAACATCCTCCTGCCCTGTGTCGTTATGCCTGGCATTTTGGTCACCTTGCTTCTGTCCTACCCGTTCTTGGAAGCCTGGATTACCGGTGACACCCGCGAGCATCACCTGCTCGATCGTCCCCGTAACGCGGCCACCCGCACTGGCTTGGGCGTCATGGCCATCACCTTCTACGGCATCTTGGTCATCAACGGTGCCAACGACATTGTGGCTCAGGCATTCAACCTGTCGATCAACCAGTTGACGTGGTTCACGCGCATCGGCGTGTTCGTGATTCCACCGTTGGCCTTCATCGCAACGCGCCGCTTCTGCCTTGGCTTGCAGCGCCGTGACCGCGATCTACTCATGCATGGTCGTGAGAGCGGTCAGATCCTGCGTCTCCCCCACGGTGAATTCATTGAGATCCACACACCGATCTCAGATGAAGAGAAGGCCGTAATCTTGGCCAAGCGCGATATCGCACCGATCGAAGCACCACCTGAGACGGACGAGAACGGCGTCAAGACCCCGGGTCTTCGGGCCAAGAAGTGGCGTGCGAAGCTGTCGAACGCGTACTTCGGTGAGAATGTTCAACGTCCTACTCTCGCCGAGATCGAGGCAGCCGAGCACCATCACCACGATGAGGTCGCTCACGAGATCGACGTACTTCACGAGGCTGGTGCGCCCGTTCCATCGGAGCTCACAGACTAAGGTCTGCATAACAATCGCAGAGGGCGTCCAGACATGGTCTGGACGCCCTCTGCGATTTTTGACTGACACGTCTGCCCGGCCATCGCCATCAGGTGACGCAAGCAAGCACCTCGTTAACTACGGCGTCCAGCGGTCCACGCGCGTCAATCGTCGAACAGGGGCCGACCCAGGGCTCATACGTCGCGGCTCGTGCGCACACGTGCTCCCACGTAGGTTCACTGATCATGGACAGACCTCGCTCGCGGCCTTCAAGGCGACGTCGATGCTCGCGCTCGTCGGGCAGTGTCAACAGCACGAAGCGGACGGTTGTGCCCGTCTCCCCCGCAGCCCGACGCCACGTATCACGAGCCAATTCACTGTCATTGACTGCATCCACCACGACAGGCAGACCAAGCATGAGATTGTGCTGGGCCATTACTCGTACTACTTCATAGGCGGCGACCCCCGTCGACCAGCCCTTTTCCAACCCTGATTCGAGCATCGCATTCTCTACTGGATCGATCGACAGGTGTACCGCTCCCAGCCGTTGCGCCAGAATGTGAGCGACAGTTGTCTTCCCCGTTCCTGGCAGCCCTGACACGACGATGAACACTCGAGCAATACTGCCTGCTCGGATGTCCGATGTCTCGATATCAGAGGTGTTGCGGCGCAGCGGAACGTCGAATCAAGCGCTCGTGAGCGCCGATCCCTCGGCCCAGCGGTGTAACGAAATGTTCCACATTCCGATGCCGTTAAAGCCCTCCATCGGGCGATTACTCCCGGTGTACACCACGACATCTCCGATTTTGGAGTTGTGATAGAGCCAGGCAGCATTACCGATGCTCATACCAGTACAGCCATGGGAGACATTGGCGTGGCCTTGAGCGCCTACCGACCATGGGGCCGCGTGTAAGAACTCTCCCGAATCAGTCAGACGCATCGCATACTCGACGGTGAGTCGGTAGTACTCGGGGTCGGTCTTGTTAGTGCCTCCGGTGGATGCATCCATCAACCGAGTACGTTCCTTGTTCTCAATCACTTTCACACCGGACCGCGTATCAAAGCCCGGCTTACCGGTGGTAATCGGGATGACGCGAATCGTTTGTCCGTTGCGAGTGAAGCGCAGTTGGTGGGTCTTCATATCGACGTACGAAATATTCGCATCACCGGTGCGGAAGGTGACCTTCGTATCGTCCTGACCCCACAAGCCCTTGGTGATTTGAACGCCCTTAGCATTCGACCCCACCGTGATCGTGGCATTGCCCGGCCAGAAGTCCTTCGGCCGGAACATCACCGTGTTGTCGTTGATCCAATTCCACGCACCATCTGCGGCGGTTCCGTCGACGAGGATGTCGAGGGTCTTTTCAAAAGCTGCCCGAGTCTTGTCCGTCTTGAGACGATGATTGACCGTGACGGTGATCGGCATGCCCACCCCGTACACCGAGTCTTGAGATGGGAAGACGTCTGCGGTCAAGAACTCGGACGGCTTCACGGTGGCGAAGGACGTCGTGTAGGTCATGGGTAGCCCCGAATGGTCAACCGCCGAAGCCTTCACCGAGTAGTCCGACGCATAGTCCAACTGACCTGCTGGAGCCTTCCAGGACGTCCCGTCAGCGGAGATTTCGCCGGGGATAGGTCCGTTGGGACCTTGAACGACTACGTTCGTCAGGCGGCCCTGTGCTGCTGCCAAGGTCAATGGTAGGGATGGGGCCACGGGCTGATCGGTGGACGGTGTTGGCTCGAGACTGATCTGGGCCACCGACGTGGTCTCATCAGCGCCCGCGTGCACGCTGAGTTGGCCTGTAGAGCAACCGGTGAGAGCAAGTGCCCCCACAACCACGATGGGCACTGCCCAGCGTGTAGCCCCCATGCTTACCTCGCACCCTAGAAATGACATCGTGAACAGCCACGGACATGGCGTCCTGTGTCAATTCACTCAGTGTCCGTCGCTACCTGTCGATATGTCCAGTTCGACACGACGCAACAACGCTAATCCACAACGAAATCTCAGCCCGTCCTCAGATGTGGTCGTATCGGCCGACCACTGCCTACACGCGTCAGGCGTCGACGAACGGCCCGCGGTAGTACTCAAACACGAGCCCAATGAGCGACAGCATGAGCAGTACAACGCCCATGATCAGCAGCCAGACCGCGAAGATCAGGCCGATGCTGACGACAAAGGTGCTGAAGCCAACGGCCAAGGGCCACCAGCTATGCGGGCTGAAGAAGCCGTAATCCGGGTCAGCCTGATCAATGTTGGCAAGCGGATTATCCTCTGGCCGCTCACCAATTCGGCGTGCGGTGAACAGGACGTAGAAACCGATCAGGAACGCCAGACACGCAGTCAGGGCCAAGGCCGTTGTACCGACGAGCTCATGGGTTACAACCCAGTACGCCAAGGCGATGAGGGCGTACAAGGCGCTTCCGGCCGCGAAGAGAATGCCTTCGATTTTCACTTGGCCGCTCCCGTCGAAGACTCCACAACCTTGTCGAAAGACGCTGCCCGCTTCTGCGTAGCCACGTCAACAAGGTCTGGGTGATGCAGGTCGAACGCAGGACGCTCGGACCGGATCGGAGGTAGGGAGGTGAAGTTGTGACGCGGCGGCGGGCAACTTGTGGCCCACTCCAACGAGCAGCCCCAGCCCCACGGGTCGTCAACGGTGACCAGCGGCGCAGTCTTGTACGTCCGGTAGACGTTCAAGAAGAACGGCATCGTGGACATCGCCAGAATCACCGCACCAACACTGGACACGACGTTCAGAGTCGTGAAGCCATCTGAGGCAAGGTAGTCCGCGTAGCGTCGAGGCATACCTTCCGCGCCGAGCCAGTGCTGCACCAAGAAGGTGGTGTGGAAGCCAATGAACAGCAACCAGAAGTGGATCTTGCCCAGACGCTCATCGAGCATGCGTCCTGTGAGCTTGGGCCACCAGAAGTAGAAGCCGGCAAACATGGCGAAAACAACGGTTCCAAAGACCACGTAGTGGAAGTGCGCCACGACGAAGTACGAGTCAGAAACCTGGAAGTCGATCGGCGGTGCCGACAACAGGATGCCAGTGAGCCCACCGAAAAGGAACGTGACCAGGAAGCCAATTGTCCACAGCATCGGTGTTTCAAATGACACCTGCCCTCGCCACATCGTTCCGATCCAGTTGAAGAACTTCACACCAGTAGGTACGGCGATCAACATGGTCATGAACGAGAAGAACGGAAGGTTGACCGCACCCGTGACGTACATATGGTGTGCCCAAACAGCAACGGACAGAGCAGCAATCGAGATCGTGGCGAAAACCAGACCCTTGTATCCGAACAGCGGCTTGCGGCTGAAAACTGGCAGAACCTCCGTCGCGATACCGAAGAACGGAAGCGCCAGGATGTACACCTCAGGGTGACCGAAGAACCAGAACAGGTGCTGCCACAAGATGGCTCCACCGTTGGCAGCATCGAAGACCTGGGTGCCGAACTTGCGGTCGCACTCGAGCACGATGAAGGCCGCTGCAAGAACGGGGAACGCCATCAGAACCAAGATGCTGGTGAGCAACACGTTCCACGTGAAGATCGGCATGCGGAACATCGTCATGCCTGGTGCGCGCATGCAGAAGATCGTGGTGACGAAGTTGACTGCGCCAAGGATCGAGCCAAGACCACCAAGGGTGAAACCAAGGATCCACAGGTCGCTACCCACGTTCGGACTGTTGATCGCATTCGACAGCGGAGAGTAGGCGAACCAACCGAAAGATGCCGCGCCACCGGGGGTGAGGAACCCGAGGCACACAATCAGACCACCGAAGAAGAAGAACCAGTAGGCCAACATGTTCAGGCGTGGAAAGGCTACGTCAGGGGCACCGATTTGAAGGGGCATGATCGCATTTGCAAAGCCCGCGAACAACGGAGTTGCGAACAGCAGCAACATGATGGAGCCGTGCATGGTGAACAACTGGTTGTACTGCTCGTTGGTGAAGAATTGCAGACCCGGCTGGGCGAGCTCGGCGCGAATTCCGAGCGCGAGCACACCACCGAACAGGAAGAAGCCGAAAGAGGTGATCAGGTACAGATTGCCAATGACCTTGTGGTCAGTGGACGTGATCCACTTGACCAACGTACGGCCGAACCGACGACGCTGCGGCGTCGACGCCTGCACCCCATCGGGATCAGGCGTGTACTCAACAGGACGATCAGTAAGAAGGGTCATTCCGGGACTCCCGTCGTAACGATGGTGCCAGTCTCAAGAAGCCCACCTTGGCCAGAGGCCTTCAGCGCAGCGATATGAGCGTCATAATCGGCCTTGCTAACGACGTGGACGCTGAACAGCATCTGCGAGTGGTAGGTGCCACACAGCTCCGCACACTTACCGGTGAACACACCGATCTTGTTCGGGGTTAGTTCAAATTGGTTCTCACGGCCGGGCACGACGTCCATCTTGAACAGGAACGCCGGCACCCAGAACGAGTGAATAACGTCAGGCGACGTGAGCTTGAAACGAGTGCGCTCATTGACCGGAAGCCATAATTCGGCCGGGTTAACAGGCGTACCCGTCTCATAGGCGCTATCGGTGATGTAGTTAAAGCCCCAGTTCCACTTGAACCCGACCACATTGACCACGTTCGGGGTGTTGTCAGTGAGTTTGGTGAGCTCTGCCTGATCGCGAGCGGTGAAGAAGAAGAGCCCGAAAACCATCACGGCCGGGACAACTGTGTACATGATTTCCAACGGCAGGTTGTAGCGAACCTGAACCGGTGCACCCTCTGAACTTCGACGGCGATAGGCGATGATCGCCCAGAAGATCAAGCCCCAGGTCAAGACACCAACCGCGAATGCGGCGATCCAGGCGTTCTGCCAGAACGCGAGCATGATGGGGCCCTGCTCAGTCGCAGGGGCCGGAAAGCCCAAGCGTCCCCACTCGGTATCAGATGAACAACCGGATAAACCCATGGCCAGGGCTGCCGCAGCGGCAACACCCACGACATGCCGGGCCCGGTTAGAGCGCGCAGACGGGCTCACTGATCGCCTTCCCACGAAGCGTTGCGATCGGCCGTGAAGCCCGCCAGGTTCGGCAGGGAACAACAGCACGATCTCGTCGAGACTTACGACCGTCAGACTAGCGCAGCATTGTCGAAGCGGCTCGGCAGGGTGGGGCGGTAACGTCATCTCGTGGCGCATGTGAATCCAGCCTCGGTCGGGCCGAGCGATACTCCTGATCCTCAGGTTCCGGCTGGGTATTTTGACGCTGCCAGCACCCTTCCTTTGCGCGCATCGGCACGTCAAGCGCTCCTAGCGGCGCTCGATCAAGGATTCGCTGATCCAAGCCGGCGCTATCACGACGCACGACGGGCGCGGACGCTGCTAGATCAAGCCCGCGAAAGTGTGGCGGCCGTCGTTGGAGCCCGACCCGATGACGTGAGTTTTGCCACTTCAGGGACGCAAGCAGCACATCTTGCCGTACTTGGCCTTGCTAAGGGCCGGGGGCGAGTGGGCCGCAGGATCTTGGTTTCTGCCGTTGAACACAGTGCGGTCATGCATGCAGCGAACGCCAGTCCAGATGCGGTCACCGAGACAATCCCCGTCGACGCCTACGCACGGGTGACACGCCAGTCAGTCGACGAGGCTGTCGCTCCGGGCGACGTCGCGCTCGTTGCAATTCAGTCGGCAAATCACGAAGTGGGAACTCGCCAACCGATCGACGAGATTGGTCAGACCCTTGCACCTCACAACATCCCCTTAGTCATGGACGCGGCCCAAACCCTCGGCCGGGATGACGTACCAACGGGGTGGAACATTCTCACCGGCAGTGCACATAAGTGGGGTGGGCCCGCAGGCGTGGGCCTTCTGGTGATCCGGCAAGGGACACGCTGGCGTTCACCACTACCGGAAGATCTCCATGAAGGCGGTCGAATTCCCGGCTTCGTGGCGATTCCGCAGATCGTGGCGGCCGCAGTGGCCCTGCAGGAGGCGGAATCTGAGCGTCATGAGGAGTCGGACAGACTTCGCCGATTGACGATGAGATTGCGTAACGAGCTTCCAACTCTCATTCCGGACTCAGTGGTGCTGGGGCATCCCGACGATCGACTCCCCCACCTGGTCACCTTGTCCGTGGCGTACGTTCCCGGCGAAGCCGTCCTCGCCGAAATCGATCGGGCCGGGTTCGCTGTCTCGTCCGGATCGTCCTGTGTAGCGGAGTCGCTCACCCCGTCACACGTCCTCGTGGCCATGGGTGCCTTAACGCAGGGCAACATTCGGATTTCACTACCGCCACGCACCCGTGAATCCGATGTCGACCGATTCATGTCTATTCTCCCCGCGATCATCTCCAGTGTTCGTGAATCACTAGGCGCAGGTGACCTATGACCATCGACGGTCATTACGACGTCGTCCTCGACGAACGTGGCACGGTCTGCCCGATGCCAATCATTGCGTTGGCCAAACAAACGAAACAAACCCCTGAGGCAACGATCCTGTTGCTCGCCGACGATCCCGCAGCCGCAAGCGATATTCCCGCTTGGTGCGCCATGCGTTCTCGGGTGTTGATCGCCGCCGGTAACGCGGCAGATGGTCACGGTCAGGCGTATCTCATCGCCCCAGCCCAGGATTCCGCGTTAGACATTCTCTAGTCAGCGTGGCATCGGGAAAACAGGCTCAAGGCCGCGAGTGCGCTCGAGCATGGTCAGATATCGCGGGCGCGCAATCTCAATGACACCGAGCGATGCTAGGTGATCTGTGCGCCACTGAACATCGAGCAAACGGTGATCAACCTGTGGCCCAGATTTCAACACGTCAACCAAGTGCACGAGAGCAGCCTTGGATGCATCGCGCTGGATGCTGAACATGGACTCGCCTGCGAACAACCCGTCGATCTCGACCCCGTAGAGGCCCCCCACTAAATCCCCATCAGCAGTGCGCGTCTCGACCGAATGCGCGAAGCCGATGCGATGCAGTTCTTCATATGCATCAATGACGGCTCCGTCGATCCAACCGTGGGGACGGTCCGGATCGGCACAGGACTCGACGACCGCGCGGAAGTCCGTGTCGACCGTCGTTACGAACTTGCGCATGGACTTTCGGAGCGACGATGTAACGCGTAGGCGATCCAGCGGCAGAACCCCACGAGGATCCGGTGACCACCATCCGATCGGACCACCAGGTTCAACCGGCATGGGAAAGACCCCTGACCTATAAGCCGCCAGTAATGTCCCCGGTTCTAGGTCGGCCCCGACGCCAAGGATTTCTTGGCCCGGATCAGCCGCGGCCGGATCCGGCAACACCCATTGAGATTCTGGTGGCTCAGGTCGGGTCATGGCTGATCGATGGGAACTACAACTAGGGACGCTGACAGCGAATGTGTTCGGCCACCTCGTCCGCGGCAGCCTGGCCGTACGTCTGCGCAAAGCGAGTCAAGAAGTGCCGTTGAGCGAGCTCATACTCTTGAGTACCGACGGTCTCGATCACGTACGTCGCCAAGAGCGATCCAATCTGTGCGCTGCGCTCGTAGGAAAGATCCCACGCCAGCCCGGAGAAGAAGCCAGCCCTAAACGCATCGCCAACACCCGTTGGATCGGCCTTACGTTCCTCGGGCGGACAACCCACCTCGATGGTCGTCATGCCATTGGCTTCAATACGGGAACCATCTTTGCCGAGTGTGGTGACGCGCACTCCGACGTGATCAAGTACCTCAGCTGATGACCAGCCGGTCTTTTGTTCGATCAGCCCGGCCTCGTAGTCATTGCAGAATAAGTAGGCAGCACCTTCAATGAGCTGCTTGATGTCGTCGCCCTCTAGCCGGGCAAGTTGCTGGCTGGGGTCGGCGATAAATGGGATCCCGCGAAAGCGGCACTCGTCGGTGTGACGAGCCATGGCTTCCGGATCGTTAGCGCCGATGAGCACCAAATCAAGCGCGCCAACCCGATCCACGACCGGGCCCAATTCGATTTCGCGTGCCTCCGTCATCGCCCCCGGATAGAACGAGGCGATCTGGCACTGCTCGGTATCGGTCGTGCAGACGAATCGAGCCGTGTGCCGCACCTCGGAAACCCGAACCGAGGTGGTGTCGACGCCATGTCGTTCCAGCCACGAACGGTAGTCGGCAAAGTCCTGCCCAACCGCAGCGACCAGGACTGGATTCAAACCGAGTACACCCATCCCGAAGGCGATGTTCGCGGCAACCCCACCACGTCGAACGTCGAGCTCATCGACAAGGAAGGACAGTGAGATGCGATCGAGTTTCTCCGCCACGATCGAATCAGCGAATTTACCGGGGAAGGTCATGAGGTGATCAGTTGCTATTGACCCAGTGACACATACGCGCACGATGAACTCTCCATGACGTGGTGGTGATTCGTCCGTTTTACCCATATCCCAAGCGGATGCTGGGCAGTACATTGACCTTAGTGGGCCGACCAAGACAAATTGATGCAGGCCCGCGGAACCAGACCCCGTGATGACGCGTCCGACCGATGACACGACAGATCGAGCGAGCATCGTTCACCTTCCGGAGGCCGCCATGGCACGTAGCGTCAGCTCTATGAAGCATTCACGTGAGTCGCAACCTGCGCGTTCCAAGCAGCAATTGCGCGGCGTCGTCGCCGTTGGTATCGGTGCGCTGTTACTGCTGTCAGCATGTGGCACCCAAAAGGTCGTTACCGGTTCGGGCGATCAACTCCCCCTGCTGCACATCGGTCAGTCATCGCAGGCTCTTGGAGCCCCTGCTGCCATGGATTCAACCAGCGCAGCCACTGGCTGGACCTTCGAAGGCACCGCACCAGCAACCCCAGCCAATGGCCCGGTGTTGCAGTACGACGCAACTGCCGTGTCCGAAGCGCGCGTCACCGAGCTCGCGGCAAGTCTGGGGCTGACAAACGTGGCCACCAAGCACGCACATGGCTGGGAGGTTGCCAGCAGCACATCAACCCTGCGGGTGCGCGACACCGGCGAGTGGGCATATGCGCGTGAGTCCGGACCATGTGCGTCGGTCTATCTCGACATCGACTCCGCTGACGGTAACGGCGGTGTCGCATGCGCAGATGGATCAGTGGCTATCGCCTCAGGATCTGTTTCCAGCACTGGCACCAGCACTGGCATGGCCATGGGTGGCGTGAGCTCGAATGCAACTCCAGACTCGTCCGGCATCATCGCGCCGGCCGCACCAACGGCAAAGCCCGAAGCACCGGTGGCAACGAGTACCAACGCCCCGGTGGAATGTGGCCCAGCAGTTGATTGCGTACCGATGTCGCCGCCCGCTACCTGTGTGGGCGGACCTGCCGTTGACTGCGGACCTGTTTCACTACCACCGGCAGTTTCCGATGCCACCGCACTGGCAGCTGCCACGCCGGTCATCAAGGCTGCGCACCTCGACGGCACGCCTTTTGTCGCACCGTGGGGCGGATCACCAGCAACTGTGCTGATCGACCCCACGATCGTCGACCTGCCCACGTCCGGAGTTCAAACCTCGATCAGCGTGGACGATAAGGGTGTCGTAAACGGCTATGGTCGAATTGGCAACCCAGTCGAACTTGCCCAGTACCCGGTCATTTCAGCGGTCGAGGCTCTGAAGTCTCTCAATGACATGCCGCGACCGATGATCGACATCGCGTGCCCGGTAGAGAACAACATCAACCCGTCGGTTTCCGCCGCTCCGGTGCCGCTGCCCTCATGTGGCGCACCTGCCCCCATGGTGTTTTCTGACGTCGCGTTCGGATTACAACTTCAGTGGGATGGCGCCAAGACAATCTTGGTACCGGCATGGCTTTTCACCCCGAAGGGATCAACGAGTTCAGCGGACATCATCGGGTCGGTCGCGGTAGCCCCTGCGTACATCGCAGAACCAACGCCGATCCCCGTCCCGTCAATGTCCACCATGCCGATGCCAGTCCCAGGCAGCAGTGGCGGTGGAGCTGTGGCCTCGGCAGGAACTGCAAGTTCGGGAGCCGCAACGGGATCTGGTGGAACAGCGACGCAGAGCGCTACCTCCTACACCGACAACGGGGACCAAACCCTCACCCTGCACTTCTGGGGTGGCGACTGTTCGACGTACGTAGCGGTTGCTAAGGAATCCGAGAAGGATGTCGTCGTGTTCATCACCGACACTCCCACCAATCCCGGCGGAATGTGCGACGCAATGGCCAAGGCCACTGACGTCGTGCTCAAACTCTCCGCACCGCTTGGGTCCCGTCACGTCATCGATGGCCCCAGCGGAGCGCCGTTAACACCGGGAACCGCCCCAAAGTAGGGACGTGGCCACGTACCTCGCGCGGCCAATGACCTCAGAACGCGACTATGGCGGCACCCCATCGGGATGCCGCCATAGTGATGTCTGAGGGATCTTTTCAATCCCTAGGAGCTCTAGGAGAACGAATCTCCACAGGCACATGAGCCTGACGCGTTCGGATTATCGATCGTGAAGCCCTGCTTTTCGATGGTGTCGACGAAGTCGATCGTCGCGCCACCGAGATACGGAGCACTCATGCGGTCAGTGACGACGCGAACGGTCCCGAACTCCTTGATGACGTCACCGTCAAGTGAGCGATCGTCGAAGAAGAGTTGGTAACGCAGACCAGAACAGCCACCTGGCTGTACGGCAACGCGCAGCGCGAGGTCGTCGCGACCTTCCTGGGTGAGCAGGGTCGAAACCTTGCTGGCAGCCTCATCGGTGAGCAGGATTCCGTCGGTAACAGGAGTGGTGTTCTCCGTGGTGACGTCGGCGGTCATATGCGGATCCTCCGGATCTAGGTCTATTGGTCGTACGTCCCAACACCTGACGTGTCTGAGTAATTCCCGAGGGACATCCCTATCTTGCCACGGAATCTGGATTTAACGAGCGCTGGGCGTCCACTCGCGCCATCTTGTGCGTCAACTACCCCACGTGCGGGCTACCCGAGCAGCCAGTTCGGCCACCTGCGCAGACGCATCGTTGATGGCCATCTGCTCGTCAAGGCCCCTAGCCCGTACGTCGTCCACGACCGCGAAGGCGGCAGTTACACCGCTGGCCGCGAACTCGCGTCGACCCACCTCAACCCGGCCCGCGATGACGACGCACGGTCGGCCCTGCTCAAGGGCTGCGGAGGCAACACCCGAAACGACCTTCCCGCGCAAACTCTGCCAATCGAATGAGCCCTCCCCCGTCACTACAACATCGCTGTTAGCAATGAGCCCAACCAGGCCCACCGTCTCGAGCACCGTGGCAATTCCAGGAACTCGGCTGGCGCCAAGATGCATCAGCGCGAATCCAAGTCCGCCACCCGCACCGGCTCCGAGCGCCACCGCCGGATCCTTGCCATCGGCCCGACGTCCGAGTGCAGCGACGAAGTTCTCCAACGCTCCTTCAAGCTCCATGACGGCCCCATCATCAGCACCCTTTTGGCGCGCGTAGCCGTTCGTGGCCCCCCGTAGACCGAGGAGCGGATTGTCGACGTCAGATGCGACCACAAGTTCGACACCGTCGACCGCCGAGCGCACGTCGGTGAGATCGACGGCCGTGATACCAGTTAATGCCGCACCACCATTGCGCAAAGCATCGGTGCAATCGACACCGGAAACTCCCTGCGCTTTCGCACCTAAAGCCGCCAGCAGGCCGGCACCAGCATCGTTCGTCCCCGTTCCACCGAGCCCGATCACGATCTGTCGAGCGCCGAGTGCAACCGCATGACGTACCAACTCGCCGAGCCCAAACGTCGAGGTTCGACGCGGATCGCGCTTACCTCGGGGCACGAGGTGAAGACCACAGGCTTGAGAACTTTCGAGGTACGCGGTCTTTGCACCATCACGATCAACGATCAAGACGTCTGCCAGCGTAGGTTCCCCGAGTGGCCCCGAGATTGTCACCGGATGGAGTTGACCTCCGAGCCCACCGTGGATCACCGACACGAAACCCGGACCACCATCAGATAGTGGCAACTGATGAACAACATCGTTTGGTGACGTGCGCTGCCAGCCATCGGCGATCGCCTCGCTGGCTTGCATCGCCGACAACGTGCCCGTGAAGGAATCAGGGGCGATCAGTACGCGCATAACATCTACGCTAGCGCGAGGCAGTAGCGCACGGGCCGTGGGAGGATTCACATATGACTACCGATCGTTTCGTTGAGCCGTCACCAACTCCGCTGGCCCTTCTCCTGCTTGGGCGCGAGGCGGATCCCAATTCCGAAACCGGAGTGGAGTGCCCCGGAGACCTTCCGGCGGCAAGTGACCCCGGCTTGGTTGAACGGGCGCGAGCGGCAAAGGCCGCTCTGGGTGATCGGGTGTTCATTCTCGGACATCACTACCAGCGCGATGAGGTCATTGCGTTCGCTGATGTAACCGGCGATAGCTTCAAGCTTGCCCGCGATGCGGCCGCCCGTCCTGAGGCCCCCTACATCGTTTTCTGCGGTGTTCACTTCATGGCCGAGAGCGCAGACATCCTCACGGGTGACAGCCAAGCCGTGATCCTTCCGGATATGGCCGCCGGTTGCTCCATGGCCGACATGGCCGCCATCCATCAGGTTGAAGATGCCTGGGACGTCATGGCTGACGCTGGGATCACCGACGTGACGATCCCGATCACCTATATGAATTCCACCGCGGCTATCAAGGCATTCACGGGTCGAAACAACGGCGCCGTGTGTACGTCGTCCAACGCTCGTCGCGCACTTGAGTGGGCCTTCGAGCAGGGACAGAAGATCTTTTTCCTTCCCGACCAGCACCTCGGTCGCAATACCGCAGTCCTCGAACTCGGGCTATCACTAGAGGATTGCGTCACCTACGACCCGTACAAGCCGGGTGGTGGACTCACAGCGCAGGAACTCAGGAACGCGAAGATGATTCTGTGGAAGGGACACTGCTCAGTACACGGCCGCTTCACCGCTGAATCCGTTGCTGACGTGCGTGAGCGAGTGCCCGGTGTTAACGTCCTGGTGCACCCTGAGTGCCAGCACGAGGTCGTACTCGCCGCAGACCTTATTGGGTCAACCGAGTTCATCATCAAGACGATCGAAGCCGCACCCGCCGGCAGCGCGTGGGCGATTGGCACCGAACTTAATCTCGTTAAGCGGTTAGCCTTGGCACATCCAGATAAGCAGATCGTGTTCCTCGATAAGACCGTGTGCTTCTGCTCGACCATGAATCGCATCGACCTCCCGCACCTGGTGTGGTCGCTGGAGAGCCTCGTCGAAGGCCGCGTCGTGAATCGGATCACGGTTGATCCCGATGTGGCGCACTGGGCGAAGGTCGCCCTCGACCGTATGCTCGCCCTTCCCGGAGTCGGCGCAGCCCCAAAGGACTAAACGACGTGAGGGTGGCAGGTTGTACACCGGCCACCCTCACGTCTACCTCAGCTCGGATCAGAGGCCCTTCAAGAACTCAATGAGGCCCGGGAAATAGTGCTGCGGATCGTCGTACTGAGCTAAGTGACTTCCGTTGGGGCACAGCAAGAATTGGCCCTGCGGGAATTGCTCGGACATCCAACGCATGTGCTCTGGATCCATCGTGTCGTGGGCTGCACCAATGACGAGCGTGGGCACGTCGATGTCTTTGAGATCACCTGAGCGATCCCATGGTTCGAGACTTCCAGACATACCCAGTTCACTCGGACCCTGCATCGGCACGTAAATGGCTGGATTCACGTGGCCCAGTGACCGTAAGACCGGGTCGGGCCACTCTTCGAGAGGCATCCGGCATACGTGCAGAACATAGTGATGCTCCATGAGAAGTTCTTCGTAACGAGGATCGTCGGTGGTGCCGTCAGCTTCGAACTTTTTGAGTTCGGCGAGCACATCCTGATCCATCGTTGGCATGAGCACGTTGTTGGCAAAGTCGTTGTAGAGCTTCGAACTCGACATCATGTTCGAAACGACAAGGCCCTTGAGGTGCTGCTGATAGTGAACGGCGTACTCCATCGCAAGGAGTCCACCCCACGATTGGCCAAGAAGGACGAAGTTGCTGCTGTCTAAGCCCAGAGCCTGACGTACCTGCTCAACCTCGTCGACGAATCGCTCCAGGGTCCACAGTGAGGGATCCTCGGGAACATCGCTTCGGAACGATCCGAGTTGGTCGTAGTAGTAGTACTCAATCCCGGCACCCGGGAACCACACGTCGAAGCTCTCGTACAGTTCGTCGGTCATACCTGGGCCGCCGTGGAGCAACAGCACCTTAATGTCCGGGTTGGTACCAACACGTTTGGTCCACACCCGGAAGTCGCCACTAGGCGTCGTGATGGGAACCATGCGAGAGCCGCCAGAAATGACGTCGCGCGGATCCCACGTCGAAGTATCGAAGTATGAAACTGATGAAGTGGTCATCGACGGAGCGTAGCCCCGCCCACGACACTTCGCAGCCCGGAAAACCTAAGCGGTCGGCGGTTCGATCGCCGGGGCCGCAGGCCCAGCGGCTAACTCGGTACGCAACTTGGCAAGCCCGTCTTCAACTTCGCTCTGGCTAGCCATCCGCTCGAGCTCCGCGGTGATGGAATCTTTACCGAGGCCCGTTGAATCTTCCAAGGCTCCTGAACTGAGAAGTTCGTCAATCGCCTGGCCGCGAGCCTGAAGCTGGGCCGTCTTGTCCTCAGCACGCGCAATGGCGTTGCCGACGTCAGCAAGCTCAGTGCTGATACCGGAAAATGCCTCACCAATCTTGGCCTGTGCCTCTGCCGCAGAGTAGGTGGCCTTGATGGTCTCCTTCTTCGTGCGGAACGCTTCAACCTTGGCCTGCAACTGCTGCGACGCCTGAACAAGCTTCTCTTCTTGATCCTGCAACTGTGCGTGCTGCGCCTGAAGGTCGGCGATCTGAACACTCAGGCCCGACTTACGGGTCAGAGCCTCGCGAGCGAGATCTTCACGGCCACCAGCAAGGGCGGCCCGTGCCTGCTGCTCAAGCTTGTCGCTCTGGGCGACGAGCGAGTTGATCTGCAGTTCGAGGCGCTTACGACTCGTGGCCACATCGGCCACGCCGCGGCGCACCTTCTGCAGCAGTTCAACCTGCTTTTCGTAGCTGTAATCCAACGTCTGGCGGGGATCCTCAGCCTTGTCCAACACGCTGTTGGCCTTGGAGCTGAAAATCAACTTGAAGCGTTCCCAGAGGCCCATGTGGGCACTCCTTCCATCGTCAGAATTCCGTTGTCGGATCAGCGCACGTGCCCTGCTCCACCACTCTACTGACTATGAGGTTAGCCCGTTCATAGCGCATCTGTCCCCCACTGCTGATCAGGCGCCGAACGTCAGCGGGCGTGATTACTAACTCAGTTGGCCATGCGCGTATACCCACAACGCCCATCTGACGTAGGCTCACGCCCATGTTTCGCCGCAACAAGAGCAACGAGTCCGAGGCCACTGAGCCAGTGGTCGATCCCAACCTGCCTGCCGACCAGCAGCCGAAGGGAAAGCCCACCCCATCTCGTAAGGAGGCCGAGGCCGCTCGAAAGGCTGCCCTGGCAGGTGCGGCCGATCCCAAGGCGGCTAGGAACTCCAGCCGCGAGGCCCGGGCGCAAGAGCGTGAGGCATCGCGAGCGGCACTGATGAGTGGGGATCTCAAGCGGCTCCCACCCCGTGACGCCGGCCCCGTTAAGGCATATGTTCGCGACTTCATTGACAGCCGCCTCAGCGTGGGCGAGCTATTCATCCCAGTGGCGCTGGCCGTTCTACTGCTGGGCTTCCTCAAGGTGGACTGGGTTCAGTTACTTCTCATCTACATCTGGATCTTCATGCTCTTGGGCGTCGTTCTGGACGGCCTGTGGATCTGGTACAAACTCAAGCGCGACATCGCCGCGAAGTTCCCCAATGAGGACGCAAGCGGATCGACGTTCTACGGAATCATGCGCGCACTTCAATTGCGTCGATTCCGTTTACCTCCGCCCCGCGTTGGATTGGGTGGGAAGCCTGCCAAGCGTCGGCGTCGATAACCTCACCAGCCGCCCGGCCTCGCAGGCACTCGCCGCACGTCATAAGGTCTGAACATGCAGCATAGATTTCTCGGACACAGTGGCCTAAAGATCAGTGAGATTTCGTACGGTAACTGGGTTACCCACGGCTCTCAGGTCGAAGAAGATGCAGCCACCGCCTGCGTCAATGTCGCCCTCGATCATGGCGTGACGACGTTCGATACAGCCGACGTTTATGCCGGTACTCGAGCCGAAGAGATTCTTGGCCGAGCCCTGAAAGGTCAGCGGCGAGAGGGTTTGGAAATTTTCACCAAGGTCTACTGGCCGACTGGTGAAGGCCCCAACGATCGCGGGCTCTCTCGTAAGCACATCATGGAGAGCATCAACGGCTCTCTGCGTCGGCTGCAGACCGATTACGTCGATCTCTACCAAGCGCATCGTTTCGACTACGAGACACCTCTTGAAGAGACCCTGCGTGCATTCGACGACATCCTCCGCTCTGGCAAAGCGTTGTACATCGGCGTCTCGGAATGGAGCGCGGAGGAGATTCGCCGCGCCAACGACATCGCCGACGTGATGGGCTTCGATCACTTCATTTCCAATCAGCCCCAGTACTCGATGCTGTACCGAGTCATCGAGGCTGAGGTTGTGCCCACCTGTGACGAGTTGGGGATGAGCCAAATCGTCTGGAGTCCGATCGCGCAGGGAATTTTGACGGGTAAGTACCTTCCCGGTCAGCCACCACCCGCCGGATCGCGCGCCACCGATCCGACCAGCGCGCACTTCACTGAGGGACTGCGCACGGACGAGATCCTCACCGCCGTCCAAAACCTTCGTCCGCTCGCCGAGCAAGCCGGCCTGACGATGGCTCAACTGGCCGTGGCGTGGGTTCTCCAACATCCGTTCATTGCATCGGCCATCGTCGGTGCGAGCCGTCCCGAGCAATTGGTAGACAACCTTGGGGCCGTTGGAGTGACGCTGGAAGCCGATCTCATGTCAGCGATCGACGACGTTCTGGCCGATGTAATCGTTCGCGACCCGCGTTTGACCGTCTCACCGAAACCGAGGGCCTAGCCATGACAACCTACGGAACGTGGACATGGAGCTACCAGAACACAGCTGGTGACACAGTCGAATCGAGCGTCACGTCACCATCGTTTCCAAACCAATCCGATGCAGAAAGTTGGATTGGTGAGACATGGGCCGAACTGCTCGCCGACGGTGTCGACGCTGTTTCACTGTTGGAAGACGCGCGCATCGTCTATGGCCCGATGAGCCTTCATCCGGCCACCCCAGCGCAGTAAGAGCACGCCACGCCGCAATAACCGCGACACCTTTGACATGCGGCCGGTCGCCGTGGTGCAGTAGCCCTACAAGTAAATAACTGCGTTCGATGTCCAGGGGAAGCCGGTCCAAGTCCGGCGCTGACCCGCAACCGTAGGCCGAGACTGCTCGGCGAGCCGGAATGCCTGGCGGGCGCGAGAGGCTCCACCGTCGAGGAATACGGTCATGGGCCCGGACCTTCCTTGGTTTCGTTCATCTCGCCCCTCGTTTCCGATCTGATCTGTCAGATCACAACGGGGGGTTTTGTCTTTCGAGGAGCAGTCCGGCCACCTGGTCGTGAACCGCTAACCCGAAAGGCACTCAGTGTTTTCAGTACGCAAGAGATCGTCTGCTGCGTTCTCAGCCGCAATCATCGCCCTCGGCATATTTGGCAGTTGGACTAGCGCACCGGTCTCTGCGGCCCCCGCACCTCACTACGGCTTGTTCGGCAAAAGCGATCCCACATACGACGGCGTGTATCGCCAGTCTTTGGCGATCCTCGGACTTAAGTCCGCGGGCCGAACCGTGCCATCGGCTGCGGCATCCTGGCTTGTCCACCAGCAGTGCACAGATGGCGGTTTCCAGCCCGTGCGCACCACATCATCAACTGCATGCACCGCGTCTGATGCCGCCGGCTACGTGGGCGAGGACAGCAATTCAACCGCAGCAGCAGCCGCTGCTCTGCATGACTTGGGCTATGTCACTGAGGCAACGAAGGCATTGAATTGGCTCAAGGCCATGCAAAACCCAGATGGCGGCTTCCCTTGGTTCGTCGGCGGCCAATCAGATGCCAATTCCACAGCCTTAGCCCTTTTGGCAAACAAGGCTGCTGGAGTTTCAGCTGCTCAGTTGACGAAGAATGGTCACACTCCAACGGATTTCCTCCGGTCGCTGCAAGTTCTCTGCACCGGAAGCGATACCAACGATCGCGGGGGCTTTGCTTATGAGGATTTTGGAACTGGGCTTGTGGCGAACGACTCAGCAACGGTCTCCGCGGTTCTAGCTCTCACCGGGCAAACACTGCATGTAGTAAGCCGCCCAGCGTCGACCGCTCTCTCAACGCTCACCTGCGTCAGTGGTCAGCCAGCGAGTTACAGCCCGACGATTGTCGGAGCGGGTTACATTTCTCGACTGCTGGTTAAGTACGCCGGTGCAGTTCCACAATTCGATTACACGAATTCGGTGCGCCTCGCTGGTTCGAAGTCACTGGGCGACACCGCATGGGCGGCTCTCGCACTATCGGCTTCTGGCGTGGGCTCGTCGCAGTTGAACAAGGTCGTTGCAGTACTGCGAGCGAACGAATCGGCTTCCTACTCCGATCCTGGGTTGGAGGGACTCTTCCTGCTTGTGTACCGGGCTACGAATCAGCCCGCCTCGCTCAGATCCCGCTTGGCTGATCACTTGGCTTCTCTGGTTCGTCGACCGTTGGCCACCAATCAGGTGCGTCCGAGCATTAGCGGCACACCCACGGTCGGTCGTCGCGTGACCTGCGCCGCCGGCACCTGGACCAATAGCCCTACGTTGAGCATCACGTGGTTCCGATCAGGATCACAAAAGGTGCAGGGGACGGGTGCGACGTATCTGGTCCGCACTGCCGACAAAAGCACATCTCTGCGATGCGTAGTAAAGGCCACCACGACGTCTGGCACTACCACGGCAGTGTCCAAATCCCGACGAGTGACCGCCTAGCGGCAGACTCGCACGACGAACAGCCGACGATAATGAAGGAGGGACAAGGGATATGAAGCGCCTCATTGCCACGTTCATTCTCATGTCCCTGATGTCGATCATCGCTGCGTTCATGGCGCCGCAGCAGGCGTCGGCAACTTCATATCGGTATTGGACCTACTGGTGGGGACGGCCGGGGCAAGCAGCCTGGCAGTACGCTCCCCTCGGGCCAGGCGGCGATGTTCCCGGTGATGGCTGGGTGCTCGGGTGGAGATACCAAACGACCAGCGCCAACGGAGCAGGGGCTCAACCTCCACGCGCGTCAGCGAACTTCGGGGACCTCTGCCCAGCTGCGACACCCGCATCGGGGCTAGAGCGCGTCGCGGCGGTCGTCGATTACGGCGATGCTCAGGATGCCCCCCAGGGGCAGAACACTCCCTCGGGACGAGTCGAGTGCACCGAGGTCCCTATCCAGAGCCATGGCTCTGCTGTCATGCGGGCTGCGGGAATCTCTTTGCGCTCCCTCAACGGTTTCATCTGTGGGATCGACGGCTACCCCATCGTGGGATGTGCAACCCCGGTGGCTACCGCCCCCAGTCCAACGTCGTCACCGACTACGAGTTCGAAGCCCACGACTCCCACTCCGAAACCAACACCAACATCCACCAAATCCAACGTGCCGGTGTCGGGAGCCTCGCGATCAGCAACACCAAGCCGCACCACATCGTCGGCCTCAGCGACAGCATCGATGTCAGCAAGCCCGCCAGCAACACCGAGCCCGTCTATAACTGCCATTGCATCGACGGGTGGAACACTCGCACCTGTCGTGACACCAAGTACTGCGGTTATCGCTGCGTCGAACCCAGCGTCCGCGCAGCCCACACCGGCGACAGCCACACCCACTCCCCCGGGAACGACCATCGCATCACAGGCCGCGCCGGTTACCGAGTCTAGAAACGCGTTCGGCCTCATCATCGGCATTCTGGGCATAGCCCTACTTGGTGGTTCGGCGTTCTACACCTCCCGTCGACGCGGTGGTGGACGATGACCGCAGAACACGCGCTTGGATCGCAAGCGATCCCACGCTGGACTCATCCGGTGGCCTGGTGGGCATGGGCCTTGGGACTTGTCGCCTGCGTTAGCCGCACAACCAACCCAATTCTTCTTGGACTGATCGTCGCAGTGGCCGGATGGGTTGTGGCCCGGCGTAAGCCAGACGCCCCCTGGGCAAACTCGTTCTCGCTGTTTCTACGTCTGGGCTTCATCGTGATGGCCATTCGTGTTGTCGTGGCCATGATTCTCGGCGGTGGAATTGGCGACCACGTACTGTTCACGCTGCCACGTATTCAACTCCCCGATTGGGTTGCTGGGATTACCATCGGCGGCCCCGTCACCGCCGAAGCACTGCTCACAGCACTGTACGAAGGTGCAGTCATCGCAGCGATTCTTGCCTGCATCGGCGCGGCGAATTCACTGGCGAGCCCAGCGCGCTTACTGGCGACCGTACCTGCGGCTCTGTACGAAGTCGGTGTATCCATCGTTGTGGCACTTTCCTTTGCACCGCAACTGGTTGCCGACGTGAGCCGAGTTCGCACAGCACGACGACTACGTGGCCGACCCGATCGCGGCGCGCGCGCCTTAGCTGGCTCGGCCATTCCCGTCTTCGAAGGTGCCCTTGAGCGCGCGGTCGATCTCGCTGCAGCGATGGACTCACGTGGCTACGGACGAACTCGGCCGATGAAGCAACGCGATGAATTCGTCGCCCGTGCCCTGGTAGTCATCTCGTTGATCGCACTGAGTATTGGTGTCTACGCCCTCGTCGACGGAGTCGACGGCGGCTGGGGATCGTGGCTTTTCATAGTTCTCGGGCTCATCTGCGCGATCGTCGGTCTGCGGATTGCCGGGCGACGCTCCATTCGCACGCGCTACCGTCCCGATCCGTGGGCACTTCCCGAATGGATTGTTACGCTCAGCGGTTGGATCCCCGCTGTCATTTTCGTCGCGGTGGCCCTTAACGATCCAGTCTCACTGGCCGGCCAGACATCACCATTGCAGTGGCCATCCCTACCCGTGATTCCGACGATCGCCATCCTGGTGGCAGCCCTTCCCGGTATGGTCACACCGCTGCCACCTGGTGGCGGATCGGCGCCTACTGGCCCAGCTAGCGACATCCGACGTCAGGAGGTGCGATCGTGATCACCTTCGATGACGTAAGCATCACCTACAGCGGTGCCGCGGAGCCTGTCCTGGCCAACGTTAATCTGACCATCCCAGAAGGTGAACTGGTTCTCGTTGTTGGCCGAACCGGGTCAGGTAAGTCGACGCTTCTCAAATGCGTGAACGGCTTGGTACCGCACTTCACCGGCGGCACTTTGCGTGGCCGCGTCACAGTTGCGGGCCGAGATACACGCACCCATCCCCCACGGGAGTTGGCTGATGTCGTCGGCATCGTTCCACAAGACCCCATGAGCGGATTTGTCACTGACGTCGTCGAAGACGAACTCGCTTACGGCATGGAATCACTTGGTTTAGCTCCTGACGTCATGCGTCGACGGGTGGAAGAAACCCTTGATCTGCTTGGCTTGGCGCATCTTCGCAACCGGGCGCTGCTATCACTGTCCGGTGGCGAGCGTCAGCGAGTTGCGATTGGCGCAGTTCTCACAACACATCCATCTGTTCTCGTCCTCGACGAACCCACCTCAGCCCTTGACCCGGGCGCTGCAGAGGAGGTCCTCGCCGCACTTCAACGGCTTGTCCATGATTTGGGCGTCACGGTCTTGCTGGCCGAGCACAGACTCGAACGGGTTGTGCAATATGCAGATCGAGTCATCGTCGTTGGTGGAGCTGGTGAACCTATTCGTATGGGGACACCTGACGAAATCATGATTGACGCACCCGTTGCTCCTCCCGTGGTCGAGCTTGGGCGGCTAGCCGGCTGGGATCCACTACCGCTATCTGTTCGCGACGCCCGACGCTGTGCGACCCCACTGCGTGAACGTCTTGAGCCGTTCGTCGCATCAATCAGTGGCGAACTCAACGTGTACGGAGATCAAGCATTCTCGATGTCCGATGCGATCGTTCGCCATGGTCATACGCTGGCATTGCGCGGAGTTTCGATCACCGCTCACGCAGGTGAAATCGTCGCTGTCATGGGACGTAATGGTGCCGGCAAGTCAACACTGCTCGGCACCCTCGTCGGATTACACGGCCTGAATGGTGGAACCGCCATCGTCGGTAACGCAGCGCCTGCATCACTTCGCGGACGTGACCTCGTAACCCGGGTCGGGCTGGTCCCTCAGGATCCGACGCACCTTCTCGTGGCCGATAGCGTTCACGATGAATGCATTGCCACCGATCGCGATTGCGGCCTTCCGGTCGGTACCACGCGTCAAACCCTCGACAGTCTGGCACCCGGTATCGCTGACGACATGCATCCGCGTGACCTATCCGAGGGGCAGCGCTTGGCTTTGGCACTGGCGATCGTGCTCGCGGCGGATCCGCCGATCGTTCTACTCGATGAGCCAACACGCGGCCTGGACTATCCGGCCAAGCAACAACTAGTTTCGATCCTGCAATCCCTTGCGCATGAAGGCCGTTGCGTCCTTCTGGCCACCCATGACGTCGAACTCGCGGCCGATGTTGCAACTCGTGTGATCGTGCTCGCCGACGGCGAAATTGTTGCCGATGGCCCTGCACCCGATGTCGTCATTGGCTCGCCGATGTTCGCACCACAAGTAAGTAAAGTGCTCTCACCTCAACCCTGGTTGACAGTTGCGCAAGTCGCTCGAGCACTTGAGCCGGCATCGTGACGTCAACGATCGTCCACGTTGAGCCAGCCACGACGACGCGTCAATCCGTGCACATTGGCCGACGTACAGGTATCGCTCTCGCCGCGGCATCTTTTTTCGGACTCTTTGCTTTCCTATGGCCACTGATTGGTGCGGCAGACTCGACCGCGATCACGCATGCGTCGGAAACCCCGTGGCTGTTCGCAGTACTGCTTCCGTTAGTGATTGCAGTCGTTCTCGCCGATATGGCTGACGGCGGATTGGATGCCAAAGGGATCGCGCTCATCGGGGTGCTGTCTGCTGTCGCCGCGGCCCTGCGGCCATTCGGGGGTGGGCATGCCGGCTTCGAACCCATGTGGATCGTCATCATCCTCGGTGGTCGAGTGCTGGGGCCCGGTGCCGGATTTGGGATCGGCGCAATCGGCATGTTTGCCTCCGCCCTTCTCACCGGTGGTGTCGGCCCGTGGCTCGCATTTCAGATGATCGCTGCCGGCTGGGTTGGTCTCGGCGCGGGCCTACTCCCACGGGCAAAAGGAAAGTCTGAACTTGTGTTACTCACCATCTACGGCGCCGTCGCCTGCATCGCTTACGGATTCTTACTGAACCTGTGGTTCTGGCCTACCGTCACGGTTTCGGGAAGTCTGCCGGCAGCCATCAGCTTCGTTCCTGGCGCCGGCTTCATCATCAATCTGCGGCACTGGCTGGCATTCTGCGTTGCAACGTCTCTGGGCTTCGACATTCCACGTGCGATCCTGACCGCCGTCCTGATCATCGTGGCGGGACGACCCATCCTTAATGCGCTGCGACGAGCCTCACGACGTGCAGCATTCGACGTACCCGTTTCGTTCGTCTCTCCGCAGCTATCGCCGTCTGCACCACGTCACTAGCTGACCGTTCACGCTATGGACATCACCGTTCTTGGAACCGGGTCAGCTGACGGCTGGCCGAACCCATGGTGTTCGTGTATGACATGCGCGTGGGCCAGAAGTAACAACGAACTCCGCGAGCCAACGGCGCTATTGATTGATCAGCGGCTTCTCATCGACTTTGGGCCGACGGTGGGGGGTGCGGCAGAACGCGCTGGCGTTAGCCTGATCGACGTCGACACAGTCTTGATCACCCATGCACATTTCGATCATCTAGCTCCACAGCATCTCTTAACGCGTTCGTGGATCAAAGCCGATAAACCACTTCGCATCATTGGCCCCGTCAGTGTGATGAATGCGATTGAACACTGGATCGGTCCAAACGATCCAGTGACTCTGCATCCGATAGCCGCGGGTCAGATCATCGAGTTAGACGGGCAGTTGACGGGAACGACTGTGCGCGCATTGGCATCGTCGCACTTCGATGGCGCCGACGCGCTGGGTGCTGATGCGGTGTTGTTTGACGTTACGACGGCTGACGGTAAGCGTCTGCTCTACGCGACCGACACGGGCCCACTGCCGCAGGTATGTGTTGAGGCAGTGCGCAATGCCGAATTCGATGTCGCGTTCATCGAGGAAACCTTTGGCCATCACACCAATCACATGACTGGCCATCTCGACCTAGCTACGTTTCCTGAAGAGCTTGAGCGACTTCGTTTAGTGAATGCAATCACCAGCAACACCCACGTCATTGCCGTACATCTGTCACATCACAATCCACCAGGTGACTTACTGTCTGAACAGTTGGCGCAGTGGGGTGTGCACATCGTTACTGATGGAACTCAACTTTCGATCCCACCGGTGGTACAGGGGACGCATTCAACATGGGAGAAGCTGTTGTCGAACCCACCTCGGCGCACACTCGTCACGGGCGGTGCGCGATCTGGAAAATCACAACGCGCCGAAGCACTTCTCGCCGATGTGACGAACGTCCGCTACATCGCCACCAGTGGTTCTCGCAGCGATGATTCAGATTGGATGCAGCGAGTTGCTATCCATCAGGGCCGGCGCCCGTCAACCTGGCTCACGGTGGAAACCCTCGACCTCGTCGGCGAACTATCCAAAGATGATCCGCGACCGATCTTGATCGACTGCCTATCTCTCTGGTTGACCGGCACGATGGATCGTTATCAGATCTGGGAAACCACCTCGCAATCAGCACAACGACAGCATGCCCTTGCAGCGATAGAGGCTGACGTGTCCGCCCTCGTCGAGGCGGTCCGCAACGTCCAGGTCGACACGGTGATCGTTACGAATGAGGTAGGTAGCGGGATCGTGCCCGAACATGAGTCGGGCCGACTATTCCGCGATCTACTCGGGCGATTGAACGCACATGTGGCAGCCTCATGTGATGAGGTTGAGTTAGTTGTCGCCGGACGGGTGATCACACTATGAATGAGGGGCCTGACGTGGCTGGCTTAGAGCCGATCGACATCCCAGATCTGTGCAGCCGGATCGAGCGTCCCGATCACACGTTTGTGAATGCCGCCAAGCAACGACAGGAAACCCTCACCAAACCCAGCGGTGCCCTTGGCAAACTCGAGGACTTGTCCGCATGGCTGTGTTCGGTTCAAGGTCAATGCCCGCCTCGACCACTAGATCGAGTCCGCGTTGTCATCTTTGCTGGCGATCATGGGATCGCACGGACCGCGCAGACCAGCGCCTACCCACCCGAGGTCACCGCGCAGATGGTGATGAACTTCATCGCCGGTGGGGCGGCAGTTAACGTACTTGCACGACAAAACAACGCGTCGGTACGCATCGTCGACATGTCGGTCGATGCCGACTACGAAGCACTGGGCATGGCCGTCCCCGACGACGTCACCCGCTACAAGGTGCGTCGATCCTCAGGATCAATCGATCGCGAGGATGCGCTTACGTACGAGCAGGCACAGCAAGCATTTGCAGCGGGGGTGGCAGTCGCCAACGAAGAGATCGACGCTGGAGTCGACCTCTTGATTCCCGGCGATATGGGTATCGGAAACACCACCCCGGCAAGCACCATCATCGCGCTCTACACAAATCTCGATGCTGCCTCGGCTGTCGGGCGCGGAACCGGTATCGATGACCTGACCTGGATGCGTAAGACCGCTGCCGTGCGCGATGCGATGCGTAGGGCGAAGCCGATCAAAGCCGACCCCATGAAACTCCTTGCCGCAGTGGGCGGAGCCGATATCGCAGCTATGACGGGTTTCTTGATGGGTGCATCTGCTCGCAAGACTCCGGTGCTGCTGGACGGGATCGTTTCAACCGCCGCCGGTTTACTGGCCCAGCGACTCACTTATCGATCCACTGAATGGTGGCAGGCCGGCCACCGCTCAACTGAACCCGCACAGCAAAAGGCACTCGACCAATTCCCCTTGGTGCCCATCGTCGATTACGAGCTGCGTCTCGGCGAAGGAACGGGTGCACTCATTGCACTGCCAGTCTTGCGCGCAGCAGGAAATACCTTGCGCGAGATGTCCACGTTCACGCAAGCCGGAGTTTCCAATCGCGGCAGCGCAATGGAAGATTCTCCCGACGCTGCTCCCATCGAGCTCTGACCGCATCCATGCCAGATTCGATCCGTCTCGCCTTCGGCACCCTGACCCGCCTTCCGGTCCCAGCGCCTCGCAGCGTTGACCGGAACACCGCACGTGGAGCAATGATTCTCGCTCCACTGGTTGGCCTGCTCCTTGGTGGAATTGCCGTGGTCGTCCTCGACGCAGTACGCGTGCTTGCAGCGAACGATCATGCAAAATCTCTGGTCGATCTCTTGGCAGCGACGCTAGCTATCGCAGTCTTGGCGTTCATGACTCGCGGATTACATCTCGATGGTCTGGCCGACACCTTTGATGCTCTCGGAGTCAAAGGGCCGAACAACGACGCCATTCGCACCAAGCGGCTCGCGGTGATGCGGTCACCCGAGATCGGCGCTTTCGGCGTCATTGCTGTCGTGTTGTGCCTGCTCATTCAAATCGCGGCACTCGCGACCTGCGTCGCGACGGGTCTTGGCTCATTTGGCTTGCTCACCGCCGCGATGGCGTCCCGTCTCGCACTCACCTTGAGTTGCCGACCCGGGGTCACGTCTGCGCGACCTGATGGCCTTGGGGCTGCTGTCGCCGGCAGCGTGCCAACCGCGATCGGAGCCATCGTTGCGCTGGTGACGGTGGGAACGGCCGTTGTCTTCGGGCGACTTGATGACGATGCAAGCCTGCGGACGGTCATCGCCCTTGGCGCGTCGGTCCTGGTTGCGATCGCGGTCGGGCAACTTTCGCTTCGCTTTTTCACCCGCACCTTCGGCGGTCTGACCGGAGATGTCTTGGGTGCCGTTACTGAAATCTCGATGATGGCTGCCCTACTCACGACGGCGTTTATCTTCTGAGAAGAGTCGCAAGCACGTCTGCTCGGGGGCAGGCGAACGACGATTTCCACCGGCAGTTCGCCTGTTTGTGACTCAGTTCACCGGGACTTTGCATCAAACGTGGCTCAGATCACGCGAAATTGGTCAGGAGCACTCTCAGACTTTGAGAAAATTTTCACATGAGCACAACAACTAACGAATCCGTCACCGAATCCACCATCAATCTGGATGTCACCTCCGCCGTGGCCACCACCGCTGCTGCCGATCAGGCTGCTGCAAAGGCTGCGCAGGCAAAGCGTGACGCCAACTTCTTCAACCTTGGCTACGGCCTGCTGATCTTCGGAGCAATCATGGCTCTCGTCGTGCTTGGCCTCGTCGCCTTCCACAACGCCTGATCCACAAACGGCGAGTAATCGCACCATGCACTCACACGCTGGCCGGTCATAACCGGCCAGCGTGTCGTGCGTTGAAAGGCCCCTTGTAGGACGACCATGACGATGTGGACTTCACTCATTGGTCGCATCCGTTCGCCTTCGATATCCCGCTGCTGGAAAAAGTTCTTCGGACTTTAGTCGTCTACGCAGCGATCGTGATCTTGCTGCGTGTCATGGGCAAACGAAACCTTGCGCAGGTAAACACCTTCGATTTGGTCGTCATCTTTCTGTTGTCCAACGTCGTACAGAACGCGATCATCGGGCCGGACAATTCGCTATCCGGTGGGATCGTTGGCGCAGTCGTACTCATCGTCGTCAATAACCTCGTGGTACGCCTCGCGGCCAGACATGATCGCCTTTCCCGCTGGCTTGACGGTGAACCAACTGAACTCGTGCACGACGGCGTGTTCGATGACACGGCCGTCTCAGGATTGGGCTTGCGCGAGGCCGATGTCATGGCCTCCCTGCGACATCAAGGCGTGTCAGATCTTCATGACGTACACACCGCGACCCTTGATCCCAATGGCGCTATTACGGTGAGTTTGGAGCCGTCAGCCCAACCTGCTACCAAGGCGGATATCGATGCGATCATGCGTCGATTAGACCAACTTCAACCACACGCTTAGTGGCAGTTCACTTACCGCGGATTGGCGGTCACAAACGGTGGAGCGGTGACGGTGTAACGTCCCGGCCGGCCGCGTACGTCAACGATAACGTCCGATCCGATCACCACACCGGCATCGGCGTTGATCAGAGCCAAGGCAATCCCCTGCTTCAATGTGGGACTGAAGGTGCCGCTGGTCACTTCACCAATCACCGCACCGGCGTCGTCAAGAACGTTCATATGTTGACGCGGAATTCCACGCTCGAGAGCCAGTAAGCCCACCATCGATCGACGTGCTCCCGATGACTTCTCCGCGACGAGCGCATCTCGACCATGGAATGCCGGCTTCGACCAGCCAACCGCCCAACCCGCACGAGCCTGAACCGGTGAGATCTCCGGCGACAGGTCCTGACCATGCAGCGGATATCCCATCTCAGTTCTCAAGGTGTCGCGCGCTCCCAGACCACACGGCAGGATCCCAAATGCGCCTCCCGCCTCGATCAGTGCATCCCAGAGCGCACCGGCAGCACCGATGGGGATCACGAGTTCATACCCGTGTTCACCCGTGTAGCCGGTGCGACACACGATCACCTCTGCACCATCGAACTCGCTCTTCGCGAACGACATGTAGTCGAGCTCGGTGGGCAAACTCAGCGCCGTTAACACGTCAGTCGATCGCGGACCTTGCACCGCGAGAACCGCAAACTCACGATGCAGATTCGTGATCGTGAGACCTGGCGGGACAACCGATTCAAGTACGTCGACGACCTGCGCGGTGTTGGACGCATTCGGGATGAGGAACACATCGTCAGGACCATTGAGGTAGGCGATCAGGTCATCGATCACTCCACCCGCGTCGTTACATAGCAGCGTGTACTGCGCCTGACCCGGTTCGATCCGGCCGAGGTCATTGGTGAGGACTGAGTTAAGGAAATCCGCAGCACCTGCCCCCACGACGGCGGCCTTGCCAAGATGCGATACGTCAAAGACCCCAACACCCTCGCGAACCGCTGCATGTTCAGCAACGGTGCCCGAGTACTCGATGGGCATGAGCCAGCCACCGAAATCCCCCAACTTGGCACCCAGCGCTACATGTCGATCGTGCAGGGGTGAATGTAGTTCGGCAGAGGTCGTCTCTTCTCTATCAGTCACGGCACTAACTTACTCGCCAAATACCGCCTTACTCGCGAAACACTGTCGACGGATTGTTGGACGCGCGCCGCACAGCCCACCCCAAACAGGTAAGTTGCTCATGAGATCCCTTCACCTTAGGAGTGCACGTGACAACGCTGTCCCTGTCTTCAGCTGATCTAGCTACCCTGGCCACTGACGCTCTCGTCATCGCCACCACCCCGCTCGGCGGACGCCGCAAGGGTGTCGCTCTCGCAGGCGCAGCAGCCGGCCTGAAGGCTGCACCGAAGAAGCGGCTCGAGGAAGCCCTTGCCGCGCTGGGCGCAACGGGTAAGCACGGAGATATCGTCCGGATCCCGGGCGCCGGAATCACCGCGGCACCGGTGATCGTGGCCGTTGGTGTCGGGGCCGGTCCATGGACCGATGAATCCCTTCGCCGGGCAGCAGGCAACGCCGTGCGCGCACTTGCCGGCACCCGACGGGCCGTGCTTGCGCTACCCGTTGAGTCTGCCCCGGCCGTGGACGCAGTCGCCCAAGGTGCGCTCCTCGGTGCGTACTCGTACGACACCTACCGCGTCGACAGCAAGGCGTCACAGAAGTCTCCCGTCGACCGCATCACCCTGCACGTTGCGGACGTCAAGGACTCATCGACCGCTGCGGCCGTCGCACGCGCCAAGGCGATCACAACAGCGGTGAACTTCGCGCGAGATCTCATTAACGCGCCAGCTGCAGCCATGCCACCTTCCGTCCTTGCCCAGTCAGGCGCTGACGCTGTGGCAAACCTGCCCGTAGAGGTCGAGATCCTTGACGAGAAGGCACTTGCCGCTGGCGGTTACGGCGGCATTCTCGGCGTGGGCCAAGGCTCGATGCACCCGCCGCGGTTGGCTCGTTTCGCTTACCGCCCAGAGGGTGCAACCGCCCATCTCGCCCTCGTCGGCAAGGGCATCACCTTCGACACCGGCGGTATCTCCATCAAGCCATCCGCCAGCATGCACGAGATGAAGGCCGATATGTCTGGCGCCGCAGCGGTTATCGCAACTGTTCAGGCCGTCGCCAGCCTTGGGCTACCCGTCGCAGTGACCGGATACGTGTGCACCGCGGAGAACATGCCAAGCGGCAAGGCCCAAAAGCCCGGCGACGTTCTGCGCACCTACGGCGGCAAGACCGTTGAGGTTCTGGACACCGATGCCGAAGGTCGACTCGTACTTGCTGACGGACTTGTCCGCGCACAGGAAGACAAGCCCGATGTCATTATCGACATCGCCACGCTGACGGGAGCCCAGACGATTGCGCTTGGCTCACGTACCGCTGGCATCATGGCGAACGATGACGACCTGCGCGAGGCGGTGTTTGATGCAGCAAACCGCGCAGGCGAAAGCATGTGGCCAATGCCGCAGCCGGAGGAACTTCGAGCAAACCTCGACAGTCTTGTCGCGGACATCGCCAACATTCCACTGAGTGGACGTCGCGATGGTGGCATGCTTTCGGCGTCCATATTCCTGCGCGAATTCGTCCCGGATTCACAGCGTTGGGCACACCTCGACATCGCCGGCCCGGCGTACAACGGCTACGGTCCATGGGGATACACCCCGAAGGGTGGTACCGGTTACGCCGTGCGCACGCTGGTGCAGATTGCTGAAGATATGGCCGACGGAGCGCTGTAGCGGCCTCACAACAAACACGCGAACAACAGTGAGCCGGGACACATCCTTGTGCCCCGGCTCACATCATGTTTGAGAAAGTGAAAGACTGACGACGCACGAAACATCGTGTGAAGCGTGTCGTCCACCCGCACCCACAAGGAGCGTCCGTGACCGGGACTGAATTTGATGTCGTCATCCTCGGCGGTGGCAGTGGCGGGTACGCCGCAGCCCTGCGCGGGTCCCAACTGGGCTTGTCGATCGCCCTGATCGAGAAGGACAAACTTGGGGGCACCTGCCTTCATCGCGGGTGTATCCCGACCAAAGCGCTGTTGCACGCCGCAGAAGTTGCCGACTCGGCCCGTGAGTCGTCCGCAATCGGCGTTAACGCGACGTTGACCGGCATCGATATCGTGAAGGTGAACGAGTATCGCGATGGGGTCGTCGGTCGGCTGTACAAGGGCCTTCAGGGCTTGGTGAAGAGCCGCGAGGTTACCTACATCGAAGGCACCGGAACCCTGACCTCGTCCAATACCGTTGACGTCAATGGCGCTCGCTACACAGCGCGCAAGGCGGTCGTGTTGGCGACCGGCTCCTACGCTCGCAGCCTGCCGGGCCTCGAGATCGGCGGTCGCGTGATCACCAGTGATCAGGCCTTGCAGCTCGAATGGATCCCGTCCAAGGTGATCGTGCTCGGCGGAGGCGTCATTGGCGTTGAGTTCGCCAGTGTTTGGCGCTCGTTCGGTTCTGAGGTCACGATCGTTGAAGCACTCCCCCGGCTGGTACCGAACGAGGACGAGGCTTGTAGCAAGGCTCTCGAGCGGGCATTTCGTAAGCGGGGTATCACGAGCAAGACCGGAGTGCGCTTCTCCGGAGTGACCCAAACCGATGCGGGAGTTACCGTCACCCTCGAAGGTGGCGAAACACTCGACGCTGACCTGCTCTTGGTCGCAGTTGGCCGAGGACCCAACGCGACCGGCATGGGCTATGACACCGTTGGCGTGGGCATGGATCGCGGTTTCGTTCTGACGGACGATCGACTGCAAACAAATGTACCTGGCGTCTATGCGGTCGGTGACATCGTTCCTGGCCTTCAACTGGCCCATCGCGGATTCCAGCAGGGAATCTTTGTCGCCGAAGAAATCGCTGGATTGAATCCGCGAGTGATCGACGAATCGGGCATTCCCAAGGTGACTTACTGCGAACCCGAGGTGGCCTCGGTTGGCCTTACCCAAGCCCAAGCCATCGACAAGTTCGGCGCGGACAACATCGAAGCGTACGAATACAACCTTGGCGGTAACGGCAAGTCACAAATCCTAGGCACAGCCGGATTTGTGAAGCTCGTTCGTCAGAAGGACGGTCCGGTCCTGGGAATGCACATGGTCGGCTCGAGAGTCGGCGAACTCATCGGCGAGGGCCAGTTGATCGTCAACTGGGAGGCCACCCCCGAGGATGTCGCACCTCTCGTCCACGCCCACCCGACGCAGAACGAGGCAGTTGGCGAGGCATTCCTTGCTCTGGCCGGCAAGCCCCTGCACGCACACGCTTAGCGAAAGACGAATCCAGCACTACGGTTATTGATAATGCGCGATCAACAATGACGTCATGATCCGCCTCGCAACTGCTCGAAGGAGAACGTAGGGATGTCTGTCTCCGTCACGATGCCCATGCTCGGTGAGAGTGTCACCGAGGGCACAGTTTCGCGTTGGCTCAAGAACGTCGGTGACACCGTCGCGATGGATGAACCCATCGTTGAAGTGTCGACGGACAAGGTCGACACCGAAATCACTGCACCATCGGCGGGGGTGATCCTTGAGATCAGCGCACCGGAAGACAGCGTGATCGCCGTTGGTGCCCAACTCGCACTGATCGGTCCGGCTGACTCCGATGCCAGCGCAGCACCAGAACCCGTTGCTACGCCACCTGCCGCGACCGAGCCGGTTGCCGTTGCGCCCGTCGCTGTAGCACCGGCAGTTGTCGAGCCTGTCGCGCCGATCGTCACCTCATCTGAACCAGCCGCCGTACCATCGTCCGGTTCAGCCTCAACGCCCGTCACACTGCCCGCCTTAGGCGAAAGTGTCACGGAAGGAACGGTTACCCGCTGGCTCAAGGCAGTTGGCGACACGGTTGCCCTCGACGAGCCGCTCGTTGAAATCTCCACAGACAAAGTCGACACAGAGTTGCCGTCACCGGCCGCGGGCGTGCTCACAGAAATCACCGTTGGCGAAGACCAGATCGTCGCCGTCGGCGGACAGCTCGGACTGATCGGCAGCGTCGCAGGCTCGCCGGCACCAGTTACCCCTGCCCCTGCCGCACCGGCCCCAGTTGCTCCACCAGTAGCCGCGGCGCCGGTCACGCCCGAACCGGTTGCCAGTGCACCTGTTTCAGCTCCTGCTGCCCCGGCACCCGTGGTTGCCGCGCCGGCTATCGCACCAAGCAACACCGACGCTTATGTCACTCCACTTGTTCGCAAGCTCGCAGCGGACAATGGCGTAGACATATCCACGGTCACAGGCTCGGGCGTCGGCGGTCGGATCCGTAAAGAAGACATCCTGGCCGCCGCAGCTGCTGCGAAGGCACCAGCGACCACGGTTGCACCGTCAGCACCGTCAGCACCGTCAGCACCGAGTGCAGTTACAGCCGAACCGTCCAACCTTCGCGGCACAACAGTCAAGATGAGCCGACTGCGCAAGGTGATCGCTGAGCGCATGGTTGAGTCGCTCCAGACCTCCGCTCAATTGACGACTGTCGTCGAAGTTGATGTCACACGTATCTCGCAGCTGCGCGATCGGGTTAAGGCTCAGTTCGAAGCCAACGAGGGTGTGAAGCTCAGCTTCCTACCGTTCTTCGCCAAAGCCACCGTTGAGGCACTCAAGCAGTATCCGCAGGTCAATGCCTCCATCGACCTAGCCGAGGGAACGATCACATTCCCGGATGCCGAGCATCTCGGCATTGCTGTCGATACCGAACGCGGCCTTCTGGTACCAGTGATCCGTGACGCTGGTGATCTTTCCATCGGCGGTTTGGCTCGCAAGATCGCCGATGTCGCCGGACGCACGCGCACCAACAAGGTGTCGCCTGACGAACTCTCCGGTGGCACTTTCACCCTTACCAACACCGGTAGTCGCGGCGCACTGTTCGACACTCCGATCATCAATCAGCCACAGGTCGCCATCCTTGGAACCGGTGCTGTGGTTAAGCGGCCAGTGGTGGTCACCGATGAAACCGGGCTTGATTCGATAGCCGTTCGCTCGATGGTGTATCTGGCCCTGACATACGATCACCGACTCGTTGATGGCGCAGATGCGGCGCGATTCCTCACCACAATCAAGCAGCGACTTGAGGAAGCTTCATTTGACGCTGAACTTGGCGCATAACAGCGCTAGGGTTCAAGAGTGCGCGTACTTATCAGCGGGTCATCAGGCCTGATCGGCTCGTCTCTGGTTGCCTCACTGCGCGTTGACGGTCACGACGTACGCGTCCTCGTGCGACGCGAGACCCAGGCTTCGTCAGAAGTTTCATGGAAGCCAGAACTCGGAGCCGCAGGCGTTGACGACATACTGCGCAACGCAGTGAGCACCAGCGATGCGATCGTCAACCTTGCTGGTGCTGGTGTGGCCGAAAAACGCTGGGATGCGGCATACAAGAACGTGATCTTGAGTTCACGAGTATCGGCAACGACGTGCCTTGCCACTGCCATCAGCCAGGTCGATAACAAGCCAACGGCCTTCGTGTCTGGCTCGGCCGGTGGCTATTACGGCGACACAGGATCCGAGGCTGTTGATGAAGCAGCCCCGGTGGGCAGCACGTTCTTGGCGCAGGTGGCCTCTGCATGGGAGCTGGCCGCACTACCTGCCACAGTGGCAGGCGTCCGCGTCACTCACCCTCGCACCGGCACGGTAGCCGATCCCGATGGCGGCGCATTCGGTCGGCTACTTCCGCTGCTACGCGCAGGAGTTGGTGGCTCACTCGGATCTGGTCGTCAATGGTGGTCGCTGATCTCATTGCGCGATGAGGTCTCGGCCATTCGCCATCTGATCGATACCCCCGCGATCGTCGGACCGGTAAATTTCAGTGCGCCTCAGCAGGTGACCAATGGCGACTTAACCAAGGAACTGGCTAAAGCGCTCAAGCGCCCCGCGGTGGTAGCCGCACCTAGATTCGCCGTGCGCTCAGTGCTTGGTGAATTCGCCGAAGAACTCTTCCTGAACCAGCGGATGGCGCCGGCGAAATTGCTTGCCACGGGTTTCCGTTTTGCTGACCCGACGATCAGTGACATCGTCGCCGGCCTCGTCAACGCCTGAGCTCACAATCTCGAACGGGCTTCACGTGAGTCGCGGCCTTAACCGACGAAGCCCAAGGGATCTCGGCTTCGGTAAGGGCATGTCGTGATGACTCGGCTCAACCGCCAAGCGCGCTTGTTCGCGTAGATCACGTGCCACCGGATTTTCCACCTCGCGCCGTGGCCTACGCAGCAGCGTTGACGTCAGATCGTGAAGTGACGGACGGATAAACGGATCTGGATCCTGAGCTTTCATCAACACCAGTTCGACGGCCGTTGGGAACGAACCCGAACCAATCAACTCATGCATCAACATCGCGAGCGCCCGGATATCGTCCTCGGCTACCGGACCGCCCGCATAGGGTGCCAATCGCCACAGCCCACTTCCACCAAGCCACACCTGGCCGGTGCGAGAAACAAATACCGAGTCGAGCCCAACATCACCGTGCGCAGTTCGCTCGTCATGCAGTGCGGTTAATGCATCCGCAATGCGGACCCCCACAGCCAGCACCTGCCCTAGCCGCAACGGGCCTCGTTCGCGGATCGTTTTCAGCGGCACGCACTGAGTTGGCACGTGGTGAACCAGGGCGACATGTTCGTCACCGGACTCGACACGGCGAAGCGGACACAGCGAATCGGCTCGCGCATTCATGAGCGATACCCACGATGAATGCAATCGATGGGCTTGTGATGGATCAGCAGGAAGCTGCCACGGCGTGTACCTTTCGACGAAGCTCTCGTCGGCAGCATGTGCGGCGTATAAGGAATCGGTCATGTCGTAACCGTGCAGCAGACGAATAACCCTTCGCCGACGCCGTCCACAGGATGCACCGCGACACGGGACGCGACACCATGGGGGTGTGAGCAAACGAGCATCGATCGACCCCACCTACGACGTCGTCATCGTTGGCGCAGGAATGGCTGGCTTAGCCGCCGCCAAGCATCTTGTCGCCGCGCGACGAAAGGTCATGGTCATTGATGCCAACAGTCAGCCCGGCGGTCGGGTTCGTAGCGAACTGATCGATGGAGTAACGGTTGACCACGGTTTCCAGTTGCTCAATCCGTCCTATCCCGAAGCGCAGAGGATGCTCAATCTCAAGGCTTTGAACCTTCGCGAGTTCACCCCCGGAGTGCGCATCCGCGGGTCAGAACGTGCGCACAATCTGATCGACCCATTCCGCTCACCCAGAGCACTTCTGAACACAATCAAGTCCGTTCCGGGCAGCCGCCTTGAACAGTTGAAATTCGCGGCCTACATCACCGATGTCGCTAAGGGCTATGGCAACCACCTGCAGTACCGCACGGACGGAACAGCTCACGACGCGTTGCGTGCATTCGATGACATCACCCGCGATGTGCTGGCACCGTTTTTGGCCGGCGTGCTGTTCGATGATTCGATGACCACCTCACGTCGCCTGGTTGACGTATTCCTTCGCTCGTTCGTCCGTGGCACTCCAGCGGTACCGGCCACCGGAATGGGCGAGATAGCACAACAACTCAGCCGCGGAATTCCGCTCTCCCTCAACGAATCAGCGGTCCGAGTAACAGCCACTACCGTGACGACGAATTGGCGGGTACTCAAGGCACGTGCGGTACTCATTGCAACCGATCCACACACCGCAGCTCGTCTCATCCCTGGCCTGCCTACTCCACACATGCGCTCAGGTACGACGTGGTGGCATCGCGCACCCGTACCCGTCGCGGCACTCAATGGGGGCCTACCGATTCTCACCGTCGACCCGCAACGACGTGGCCCATTGGTGAACACCGTGGTGATGAACGCAGCCGCCCCGGAGTACGCGTCAACCGACCAAGCGCTCATTGCCTCGACCGCTCTTGGGACCGGCCCCTTCGCCAGCGCCGAGATCAGCAAACATCTCAGCTATCTCTACGAGGCAAACACTGCACGGTGGGAGGTTGTGGCAGTTCAGACAATGGCTCAAACGGTTCCGGCCTTCCCCGTCGGCACTCCATTTCGCCAGCCAAGCCGGCTTGAGAACGGGATCTTCATCGCAGGCGATCACCGCGACACTCCATCCCTTCAAGGTGCTCTCGTGAGCGGTCGGCGGGCCGCCGCGGCAATCACCCACACACTCGCGTAAGTTGCCGTCATGGCTACTCCACGAATCTTGGCGACCAGCGGTGGCTTCAACTCAGCTGGCCGATACAACGCCCGTGTCCCCGGCAACCTGTTCCTTGAAGCGCTACGCCTGTCTGGCAAGGACCGGCCGCGAGTCCTTTTCGTCATGACGGCCACGGGTGACGACACCGACTACTTGGCGATCTCGTACCAGGCGATGCGCGGGCTGTCCGTCGATGCCGATCACCTCACCGTTTACTCAATGCCTAATCAGCCGGTCGAGGAAGCACTCGGCAAGGCGGACGTGGTGTGGGTTGGCGGCGGCTCGGTTGCAAACCTGCTGGCGCTTTGGAAGGTGCACGGTATCGATCTGGCGATGCGCGACGCATGGGAGCGCGGTGTCGTTCTCGGCGGCGTGAGCGCCGGTTCGATTTGCTGGCACGTTGGCGGCCCCACGGATTCATACGGACCCACCTTGCAGTTGCAGCTAGGCGCACTCGGCTTAATCCCTTACGGCAACGGCGTGCACTACGACACCGAGGAACAGCGGCGTCCACTCCTTCAATCCCTCGTTGCCAACGAACAACTTCCCTTGTCTTACGCGACGGACGATCATGTCGGCATCCTGTACGAGGGTACGGATGCAGTGGCAGTCATCACCGACTCTGACGTCGATCCACAGACCGGACCGGCCGCTTACCGCGTTGAAAAGATCGCGGGCGAGGTTGTCGAGACTCGCCTTGCACCAGGTGCAATCTCCTAATCCAGGAATCCATGGCACGTCGAGAGGATCTGCGATGAAGCACGTTTCACTCCCCCAACTCACCAACAAGCCTGTCCCCACCATCGGCGTTGGTGCAATGTTGCTCGCCGAACCACTTCGATCGACCGGCGAACTGATGCCATGGGATGACGCCATCGCAGTTTTGCATCACACTTTCGCCCAGGGCATTACGTTGGTCGACACCGCGGACATCTATGCCCCCGACGCGTCCCACTTCGGCTACGACGAGCGTCTCGTCGGCGAAGCTGTTCGCACCTGGGACGGTGGCCGTGACTCGATCATCGTGGTGACGAAGATTGGCATAACCCTCAACGTCGGCCCCGATGGCGAAGACCAGTGGGGTCGTGATGGTTCATACGACTACCTGATGCGCGCCGCCGAAGCGAGCGTCGAACGACTCGGATTTGTACCCGACACAATCCTGCTGCACCGAGTCAATCGCGAACAGCAACCCTTCGCGAAGTCGGTTGAGAACATGATCGCCGTTCGTGAGGCTGGATTCGCGCCAACGATCGGAATCGGCAACGTGCATCTGGACGAGTGTGAGATCGCATGGGACGTCAGTGGCGGCACGATCTCGGGTGTTGAGAATGAGCGCAGCCCGCGCTACCGCGATGATGAAGATGTACTGCGCTGGTGTGTTGAGCGCGGGGTGGCCTACTTCCCATGGTCTCCATTCGGCGGCGGTGACGACGCCGCGCGCCTACCCGAGCTATACCCAGCCTTCGCCGAGGTCGCGGCTGAAATCAGCGCATCAACCGGCCACGACGTGACGGCATACCAAGTCACACTGTCGTGGCTGCGCGCTAACGGCGATGCGGTTGTACCGATTGCAGCTGTCACTCGAACGGCAACCGCTGACATCAATGCGGCATCAGTGAACGTCGAACTTTCCGACGATCAGATCGCCAGGCTCGACGCCTCCCCTGTGGGCACCGGCTCTGTATTCCCGGACGACGAAGATTAACTACGAGGAAAACCTCACACGCGAGAGGTCCCCAGCCCACCTCTGAACGACGTACGCTGGTGCGGTGACCTTGGACTTCGACACCACCACACCGTCGTTGGTACGTCGCGGGTTTGGACCGGATGCCGTGCCGTACGACGTGGCGTGGAATGAACAGAGATCCCTTCACGAGGCGATCGTGTCTGGTGAGGCGCGAGACACCGTGCTGCTACTAGAGCACCCACCTGTATACACGGCAGGTCGGCGAACCCCGCCGGAGGATCGTCCAACCGATGGAACCCCCGTGGTCGATGTTGATCGGGGCGGTCGGATCACGTGGCATGGGCCCGGCCAGCTCGTCGGCTACCCGATCGTTCGACTGGCTCAGCCCATGGACGTTGTGGGACATGTGCGTCGCCTTGAGGCCGCGCTCATCGAGGTGTGCGCAGCAGTCGGACTTGAAACCATGCGCGTCAAGGGGCGCAGCGGCGTATGGGTACCTGCTGACTCACCCCTGACCGGAACTCGACCAGAGCGCAAGATCGCCGCCATCGGCGTTCGAGTTGCGCGCGGTGTAACGATGCACGGCTTTGCACTGAACTGTGATTGCGATCTGACGTGGTTTGATCGCATAGTGCCTTGCGGTATCGCCGACGCAGGCGTGACGTCTCTGAGTGCTGAGCTTGATCGTGACGTCACGATCACAGAGGTGCTCCCATATGTCGAAGAGCAATTGAACATTGTGTTCAGTCCCGGCTGGAAGCCAAAGGTGGAGCAGTGACCGATGTAACGCAGACCACTACGTCAGCGAACGACGACCTGGTAGCAACAGCATCAGACGGCCGCCGCATGCTGCGCATTGAGGCCCGAAACGCAGCCGTTCCCATCGAACGCAAACCTTCGTGGATCAAGACGCGCATCAAGACGGGCCCTGAGTTTCTTCGCATCACGGACCTAGTGAAAAGTGAAGGCCTACATACGGTTTGCCAAGAGGCCGGCTGCCCAAACATCTATGAATGTTGGGAAGATCGCGAAGCCACCTTCCTCATTGGTGGTGCACAGTGCTCACGTCGTTGCGACTTCTGCCAGATCGACACCGGTAAGCCCGAGCCACTTGACCGCGATGAGCCCCGCCGCGTTGCGCAATCCGTTCAGACCATGGGATTGGCCTACGCAACAGTGACCGGGGTGGCACGTGATGATCTCGAAGACGAGGGCGCATGGCTGTACGCCGAAACGGTGCGCGCCATTCACGAGGCTGTTCCCGGATGCGGAGTAGAGGTTCTTATCCCTGACTTCTCCGCGAAGCCGGAGCTACTCGCACAGGTATTTGCAGCGGCGCCGGAAGTACTGGCCCACAATCTTGAAACCGTGCCCCGCATCTTCAAACGCATTCGCCCCGCTTTCACCTACGAGCGTTCATTGAACGTGATCACCCAGGCACGTGATGCCGGGCTGATTACAAAATCGAATCTCATCCTCGGTATGGGCGAGGAGATCGAGGAAGTTGAACAAGCACTGCAAGATCTCCACGATGCGGGCTGCGAACTCATCACGATCACGCAGTACCTGCGTCCCAGCCCACGACATCATCCCGTTGAACGGTGGGTGCACCCCGAGGAATTCGTCGCACTCGCGGACGAAGCCGCGCGCATCGGTTTCTCCGGTGTTATGAGTGGGCCGCTGGTACGTTCGTCGTATCGAGCCGGTCGACTCCACAAGCAAGCACGTGATGCACGCGCCTTAGGTGGGACGGCCACAATTCTTACCGGAGGTGCGCAGTGAAGTATCCCGTCGCCGAGGTAATCGGCTGTCACATTTGGCCGGCAGATTCACAGTTGCCGGTTGCTATCGATCCACTCGTTGTGGACTTCGGCGGCCCCATCGGTGATCGTCACTACGGCCTGACGATGAAGTCAGACACTCGCCAGAGCAAGCACTTCCCCAAGGGCACCGAGATTCGTAATCATCGTCAAATTTCAATCGTTGAAGCCACTGAACTTCAAGACGTAGCCGCCTCCCTCGGAATCACCGAGATCGAGCCAGGTTTGATCGCTGACAACCTTTATCTGCGGGGTGCCA